>NZ_JBBOOE010000002.1:0-300000 GCF_038002965.1 Robertmurraya sp. FSL R5-0851
CCACTGATATACTAAAAGCAGAATAGTTATATAGAATATAATTTGAAGCTGAGGAAAAAAAGTGCTTTACCATAGAATAAAAAGGATAGATGACCAAGATTAATACCTGTATTCATCTATCCTTTTTTTATAACCAATAACCTGATTTAGTAAACAAAATTACTAAAGCCCCCGTTTTATTTAAGTACACCTCTTCACAAACTTTTAGCTCTTTTTCATTTATTACAGGAATGCTGCCCTTTTAACTTATTAGTGTCCAGTATCCTTGTACTCGCAGCAACTAGATTTGGTCAATCATTAACCATTCTAAATCAACCATAAATTCATTATGTTTTGAAATTATAGTTTCGATTGATGGATTGTACTTATCTTCACCCCTCTTCTCTTACTAACAATAATACGTAGGTAAGCTATTTGTACGTCTAGTACTTGATAACTTCTTAAATCTATTCATCTTAATGATATAATATTTTCAAATACTATACCCATTTTTGCTATAAAAAGTAAATTAAGATGGTTGAAAGGAATTATTGTATGGATTATTTCAATAAAGACTTAATTGAATTCGTATTAGAAGTAACCGAAACGCTACAATATTTAGAACGCAATCCCTCGAAATTACCGACGTTCCCCCCATTAAAACGAATACATACAGAAATAATAAAACGATATTTAAGTACCGATCGTCGTTTTAACGGCAGTGGAATAGATGACCGTAATCGTGAATTGTTCCCAAACAATTATCAAAAACTCTTAACCTTGTTTCAGCTTCCTTTATCTGAATGGGGAGAAGGAATCTTTACGAAAAAAGAATTAAAAAACTTAGATTTAGAGAATTTTCGTTTTTTAGATACGTATGGATTAACCGATGATTGTCATTATATCTATTCAGAGAAGGAATCATTATTTGAATTCCAAAGTAGCGCGGTGGCTAAAGCCTTATACTATTGTCGTCAATACCAACATCAACTAGATAACGCCCAAAAACTTTATACTAAATTTCGGTTGTTTATTCAAGAACATCCTGTACTAAATGAGCGGGAATTAAAGCAGTTTATGATGAAGGGATTGTTAGATACTCAACTTTCCAATTACCTTGAGGAATGCTATGAACCTATTAGAAACCACCATTATCTTCTATGCCCGAGATGTGGTTGGACAATGACTAAAATTACCGACAGTTATTATCGTTGTTTAACAGAAGAATGTGAGAAACAATTTGATGTCACCGATACAATGGGGTCTTTATTTCAAGATGCCGAGCTTCGTACCAAAAAAGCAGTACAATTCTCAACCGTCATATCGGGTTTATGGGAAATGGAATTAAAAACACGACTAGAGAAAAAAGGTGCAGTGGTGGAGCTATATCCAAATTTAGAGCGATATGGGGATTTAGAAGTGACGTTTCAAGAAGATACCTTCTTAATCGATGTAAAAAACTACAGAAGCTCCCATACCCTATTATCCAAGTTACAAGAGGAATTGAGTCAAGGAAAGTATCATGAGTCACATACGACGATTATTGCGGTACCCGATCATAAATCAAAAGCCTATGTGGATTTCATTAATGAACAGGTCCCTTTTACTTTACGTGTCATGAGATTCAAAGAAGTCGTTAAAAAGATTACAAATAGAGAGGTACATCATGCCTAAACTCTTATCGATGTTTCGTAATTTATATAAAACCCAAGGAGATTTCCTCCAACCTTTTAAAGATGAATGGAAGCAACTTGATACAGCAGTGATTGATGATGCTGACTTTTCGATGTTAGCGGAAGTCGAGTTATCATGTTATGCGTTTCAAAAAAATTACCCTAATATTCCTTTAACCTCATCAAATGTTTACTCTATCTTTATGGGGATAGATACATTAATTCCAGAACCTCTTGATTTTGAACAAGTTCAAGTGCTACGTGTATACTTTAAAAAGCGTTCATCCAAAACAACATGGAAATATAAATTTAATCGCTATCTAACTTTCCCTACTCTACTTCGAGCATATGAAGAAGTGGAAAGTGTAGATCCGAACGAGATTCAGTTACAGCGTCAAATACCCTCGGTCATTCAAGACCGCTTCAACTTATTTGATAAAATGCTTACGTTTTTTCATATAGTGCGAAGGCCTGTAATTCCTGAATTTGCTACTAGTGCAACGCCCATCACGTTTTTTCGAAGTTATAAAAACGATGTAAAAAAAGGGTATTATACTACCTTACATTACCAGCAAGTTTTTGATCGAACTTCTAGTTTGGCCGGAAACAAACCTAATCGGATGCCATCTCATTGGCTAGAGTTTGATAATTCAGTTTTAAATGAAGGTTCACACCTCTTAATTCATGGCCGACAAAAACAACCACGTTCTACACTCACTTTATCTTTAGAGGGTGCTACTCATTGGGATGAAGTAGCAAAAGAGATGGACCGTAAACGGTTGGATGTGGCAGCATCACTAGGGAAAATGGAAACTAATACAACTTATTGGCAAGACCGACAGAAAAATGTCACGCTTTATTCAACAGATTCAACCAAAAAAGCCTTAGAGTATGATACACAAGTCGGTATCGCTGGGCTTGTCGGAGCGGGTAAAACCACGTTTATTCACTTAGAAACATTCCGATTGGTCCAACAGGGCAATAAGTGTGGAATTGTCACCATGAATACAGCGGATACGTTAAAATGGGTATACGATTTATATTTAACGGGAATAAAAGCCGTACCGATTATTGGAAAAACCAATATGGATAGTCATTTACAACAGTTCATTCAAAAAATCACACGTACGACCGATGAAGATAAACACATTCTATCAGAACTAGCGTTAAATTACGTTTTGAGTTTTTTTGGTGGGGTTTGCATTATGGATTCCTTCTCTAAAAATGCTGATCCAACCATCCCTTTAAAAGAATATCCATGTACCAAACTTCAAATGTCTGAATCAAAAGATAGAGAGATGTATCTATGTCCACTTTATTTAACCTGTGGGATGTTTGAAGCTGACCGCCAGCTCTCCGAAGCGGATGTATGGATTGGGACATCGGCTGCTATTCAACAATCGGCTCCGTATACGTTTATGAATCCTCAACATAAAACCTATTATGATTTAATGAATATGTATTTAGATGTCATTTACGTAGATGAAGCAGATGGAATTCAAGATACCTTTGACGCGATGTATAATACAAAGAATCAACTTTTCGGAAATCATGAACAAAGCTTTGAAATGTTACGCCAAACCGCGTTTGCATTATTGGATCAAAATCAAAAAATCCAAAATGATACGAACATTCGTCGATTTGCTCATTATATGGATTTGGCCAATCGTTCGAAAAACCTTATTTTCGGACTTATCCAAAACAAAGAATCCGTTCGTAAATTCTTAAAAAAACGCACCTTTTCACCGCAACTTCTTCTTTCAAATGTCACTCGAAAATGGTTCGAGTTACCCAAAGATGAAGATGTCATGAAAAACGAATTATTCCAATGGTTTTTCCAGCAAGAACGTTTTAATTCAGAAGAGTACCTCAAATTGGTTGTCTCACAAATAAATGAGGTTGAAACCATAAAAATGGATTCTAGGTATGAAGGAAAAGAAGCCGAGAAATTTGAAATGGAAATGAGCGTCATTCGTACTTTCTTAATTAAGCATGTATTTCCAAATATAAAAGGAATCAATCAACCCATCCTAGAGGATGATGATGTAGCCAAGTTCATGCTTTATCTGTATTTTTATGTCTTTGATACATGTTTTTATAATATTTTAGAATTAAAGGATTACGTTGAAATTCGTACCAATAGTAACCTTGATGAGTTTATTGAAGTAACGTACCAACATATTTACAAATATTTGCCGTTTATTCCCGATGCCCTTACGATGAGACGATTTCAATATTATTTCAAAGAGAGTTCGAAAGCCCAACAATATGGTACCTTTGAAGTTTATCAATACTTAGGAGTAGGTCGTTCTTCATTAACGAATTGGGGGACTTTATACCAACACCGTGATAAACAAGAAACGAGTATTGTCTTTTTGTCAGGAACAAGTTATGCGGTAGGTTCCACACATTACCATGTGGATGTACCCATATCGTATTTATTGGAATCTAAAATAGAAACCCCTCCGACGATTGAACAATTTTCTCATGTGTTTTTGGATCACGAGAATGAACCGATTTTCATTTCGGGGGTGTCGGAAGAACAAAAAGAAATTCAGTTGAAACGATTAAGTCAACAGATGGTACCCCTAATCCGTCAAGAATTGCATCATTGGCAAATAGACGAAAACGATATTAATAAAGGACGTAAAGTTCTACTAGTGGTCAATTCGTATGTTCAAGCTCAATGGGTGTATCAAGCGTTAATTCCTTTCTTCCAAGATAAAGTTCAGGCGATTACTAAACAATCTGCCAATGAAAACATCTTACGAGATGAAGTAATTTATGCTGCTGATAAAGACATTGATGTATTAGTCGTACCGCTCCAATCAATTAATCGTGGCTACAACATTCTAAAGAAAAATAGCTTTTATTCTTACTTCGGCTCGGTCATGTTTATGGTGCGACCGTACCTTGTGACACAAAATGTATCCAATGCCATTTCGATCTTGAATGGCTACCTCCCTGCTCTAGTTGATGAAGCGGCTAGATATAAAAAATACTTCGGAGATGGCATTCAACATGTGGTGAAACGCTCCAATGAGATTTTTGAAAAACTCATTGCTAGTGAGGAAGCATTTGACACCTTAGAAGAAGAAATTCGTGAGATCATTTCATGGTATACGTTCGTCAATGTGTGGCAGATGATTGGCCGTACTTTACGTGGAAATACGGATGCACGAGTCCATTATGTGGATGCAAAATTCTCGTACAATCGAAAAACAGAAGCTTTGAATAAAAAAAATAATAACTTGCTAGAAGAATGGAACAACATCCTCACCCAACGTGATGATATTATTATAGATAAGTTATATCAACCGTTCATCGAAAGTTTAGAAGAAGCTTTTACACCCACTCATCATTCATATACAAGAAATTATTAATGGATAGACCCTCTGTTCAACATGAGCAGAGGGTTTTGTCAGAAAGGAATAGGTATAGGTATGACAATTACTACTACTAAGAATGTAATTCAACCGCATGGATTTATTCTAAAAACTAATGCATTTGAAAATCAATCGGTGTTAGCCATTTATTTACCGGTTGAAATGGTTTCGTTTTTACATACATTTAGTTTCGAATATCAAAGTCGTTTCAAATTCGGAGAATTCCGAACCATGATTGAAGGTCGTTATCCTTCTATTATCTCCATCCACCTTTCTTCTGCTTCGTTACAAGGGAAAGAACCGTGGATGTATGTATCACTTGTATCTTTAGAAGATGTGGAATTTCTCTATTGGGAGTTTTCCCGTTGGATTGAGGGATGTTTAGAAGAGGATGAAGAATCACTGTTGCTTATCCCTTCCAAAGTGAAACAAGCGAAAATACCCTACTTGGAAATAGATGTAGCATCTCTATTTCATGATACTCGAACCTTTCCCGCGTTTATGAAAGGGTATCTAGCCACACAAATGATTGAAACAGGTATTCCCGCTTCTTTTGAACAAGTAGGTAACGATTCTTCTTACCCTACTGGTTGGTATAAAACTCATAATGGAAGCGGATATGAAGTGGTATCCCATCCGCTTACCTTATCAAAAGAAGATGCTAAAACGCGATTAAAAGCTTCCATTGTGAGTCGTTTTGAAGTGGTTCGTTCCGGTGACGATTGGCATGTTCATGTGTATTTTTCATTACGTCGTTGGCTGGTGGGATTACACCCTAAGAAGCAGTTCCATTACAATGCAAACAAGAAATCGTACGATGACCGTTCCTTCTATGTGGTAAATCCAATATGGAAATCACCTCACATGCTGCGGTTATCCATTGCGAAAAGTGGGCAATCGGCTCGTTTCACGCATGAACGTTCAACAATAGAATGGTTAAAACGAAACCGCTTAGAATTAGATCCATTAGAAACGATATTATCGTCTCTTGACCAATATCAAGATTCATCGAATACAATGGTCTTAATTCCTTATGTTGCAGAAGATAAAAATAAGAATGGGAATTACTTAGAGGTGGGCTTAAATACGGTTGACCATTACAATCTATTTTTGATGATACAATCTATTTTTCCTACCCTTTCACTCTTACATCCACTTAAAAAGTTAGGAAAAGAGGATTGGGATGCACCAAATGTAAGTACTTCTTATAAAGGTGGACATATTCGAGTAGATGTAAGTAACAAACAAAAAGAACATTTGTGGGATCAGGTGATTCCCATTCATGTGTATTCTACTCGAACTAAGATACAAGAAGAAGTAAGAGTAGCAATCGAAACGTTATTTTCAAGAGAAGAACAAAATGGTGGTTCTAACTATAAGATTGAGCCATCTACACAACAGGAACATCGATTTGATTTCATTTCTCGTTCAGATGAAAGTTTCTTACAAGACTTTTCGATTGAATTTATCTACCATACGTGGGACTCAACGTTGTTTGGTCCATTAGAATGCTCGTCCTTCAACGACTACCGTGATGCCACCCTAAATCGTATAGAACGTTTTAAAGCCTTGGTTTCACCTTCTCCTGCTATTTCACATGCGTTAGTAGAGATAGGAGAATATGAAAGCTATAACGCTTATACTGACCCCAAACAATCAGTGAAATTAGGGTTCTTGGAAAGAAATATGTTGACGCAATGTTTTTATGGAAAGGATGTCAATTTATCTAATCGATTACTTAAATCAATCCAAGATATCTTAGCCACCAAAGGGTTTTTAAACCAACATATTCAATCATATGAAGCGGTATTGAATCACTATGTATTCTATATGCCCTATGTGTTAGAAGTCGGCTATGGACGGGCTAGACGATTTATTTACACCATTGCTCGGTACCATCGAGGTATGATGCACGTTAAATATGAGCAATCGAATTGGCTTACATTAGAGGGTTCATTGATGTATCTTACTCTAAGTAGTCAACGGACTCTAGCACAACGAGATAAACGAAACTTCTCATTGTTTTGGAGAGGTTGTATTCAATCAATAGAAAATGCTGAACCTATTGTGATCTTTGAGAAGCAATTATTTACAGCAAACGATAGTGAACGAGGGTTTACGATCATGACCTATGAATTTAATACATCGAATGTACCTTATGTATCCTACTTTAAAAATAATGAACTTCCATCAAAAGGAACGTATTTAGCACGTACCAACGATGGATACGTATCGATAGCCGCAAAGATGCCAACAGATACAAAAGCTAATAGTTTCATGAGTAAATTAGATTACAATAAGATGTATGTCAACCGTATCCCTATTAAGCTTCAATTCCAATCCATCAATGGAAAGGAAGTTAACAAAGACCAAATGGCTTATGCAGTTCATTTGTTGAGAAACATCACGGTTACATTTGAATCGTTTGTGAATCATCCTTATCCGCTTCATATACTAAAGCAGCATCATGAATTATTGTTATTTTAGATACTTTAAAAGGATTAGTCCATTGACTAATCCTTTTTCTACTCGAAATGTGCATTAGTTTATGCTTTTTGGCAAAATACATATTAAAATTATTTATGAGATTCGGAAAATTAACTTCCGGAACTAGATCTCCCAGTCTTAACTGCCGAATAATCCATTTAAAAAGCCGCAGAACTATGCGACTTTTTAAATGGATAAGAATTGTTTAATACTTAATTCCCTTGATAGTAGTTACCATCATATTCAAACGTAGTCTGTGCTAATTGATGATTTATTTGATAGACGTATCCTGAATTTGATTTCCTACCTTTTTCAGCAAATAAATGTAGATTCTTTTTTGCCCTAGACCCAATGACATATAACAATTTATTTGAAGCAGATTCCGTAATATAGTATGGTTGGTTTCTAATAGAACTCCAGTGAGGAACATATCCCCAAAGTAAACCAAACGCAATCACCGTTTCAAATTCTTCACCCTTAACACCATGACAGGTATTTATAACAACACCAGTTGAAGGCTTAAATATATTCTTAAAGTACTGAACGTCATCTGGAGTGCCTATAAAATCAGTCGATTCATACCGTGTACGAATACCATCAAAGAATATATCCCATTGTTCCAATAGCACATAATAATCATTTATATCGAGTTCTAGTTTATTGAAGAATGCTTTAAACGCTTCTTCCAAATATAATATGCCTATTGTTTCATTCGGTTTTATGGAATTGATAATCTTAAGGTATTTTCTACAGTCTGTGTACTCATTTCCCAAAGAACCGTTTGTATAGCCGTTTAAATCATTAATTAGTTGACTCATCCATCTAAAACGACTCATGGATGTTTTTGGGGTTATTTCTGATAAGAATAACCTTGATAATTTCCACCAAAAATTCTCCCGATTTGTTGACAGTGGTGAAACCCCTGGTGCATCAAAAGGAATATCTGGTAAAACAGATTTTAATTTTTGTGCAAGTGGAGTTAAAAAGTACCACTGGGGTGCTATGATACATATTTCGCTTGGCTTTACACCTTTTTTTATATTATGAGTAATGATATCAGCAAACTCTTTATAAAGATTATCCTTATTTGTTGTTGTATCAAGTGTTATGAATCCATTCTCATATGCATGCCGACCAAGTGCTTCTATATTTACTTCTGTTGACTGAAAGTTTCTGAAGAAGTCAACGATTCTTTGTGTAGATCGATAATTTCCAGGAATCTCTTTAAACACTATTTCCTGATTTCCGATATACTCTTGTATCTCGTATAGACTTTTAGGCGTTCCTCCTAATGAGCCATATATTGCCTGATCTGGGTCCCCTACTAGAAATAGTTTACACTTATCGCCAGCCACAGTGAGAACTTGTCCAATAATAGCGTATTGTAAATCCTGTGTATCCTGAAATTCATCAACAAATATATAAGAAAATATATTTGCCAGGTGTGAGCGTATTTTTTTATTGTTTATTAACATTTTATAAGAATAATATAGCAATAAATCAAAATCTATTTCCTTGTTTTCTAAGATACTCTCATGGAACTCCTTTGCAATTACATTATTATATGGGTCAGCATTCATATAATTCGCATTTCTATCCAGTCCTGTATTAATGTCGCTAAAAGAAGGAATAGAATGTTTTTTCTTTAGTTCATTTAATATTTTTCGCTTTTTGTTATCATCAATGATGGAAAATCCGTTTACTAATGCTGGTTCATATGCTGAATATGGTTTAATAATCCACTGATAGCAAAAAGAATGAATTGTGCCAGCCCAAAGCTGCTCTTGTGGAATGCCAAGGTCATCAAGTCTCCTTTGTATTTCCTCAGCAGCCCGATTGGTATAAGTGAGTGCTACAATAAACTTCTTTTTACTATCGAGTCTCTCTAACTCATAAGCAATTTTGCGAG
This sequence comes from Robertmurraya sp. FSL R5-0851, assembly GCF_038002965.1. NCBI lineage: Bacteria > Bacillati > Bacillota > Bacilli > Caryophanales > Bacillaceae > Robertmurraya > Robertmurraya sp. FSL R5-0851. Next base: position 9,435 of record NZ_JBBOOE010000002.1, read on the forward strand.
TTAAAACGCGTGTTTTCCCGCTACCAGGACAAGCAATAACAAGGGCATTTTTATCCGTTGTCACTGCATCTAGTTGGTGAGAATTTAAACCGTCTAACATACGTGATAGTCCTCATAATTGTCGATTAGTAATATAAGATTATCATCTTCATCTAAGTATTCTTCGCATAATTCTCTTAGCTTACTATAAGTTTGTTCAATATCACTCAGGTTTTCAAGAGCATCTACAAACTCACATAATTCATCATAGCTGCAATGTTGCTCTATTCTGTACTTAGCCATTTTTACAAAGTGTTTAAATCCAATATGTCCCGCAGCAAACGCAATAGCTTCTAATATATATTCTGGAATGAATGTTTCATAAGTTAATTCCTCTGCAAGTGTAAGAGCAAACCATCCTTTTCCTACAACCTTATCCGCTAGACGAAGTGTTTCAAGTCCAACTATAATATCATCATTGGATTCTAATAAAGCCTTTGAAGTGTCTATTGATTTTTGCAATTTATATATTTTGCTTAGCGTTTGTATTATTTCTCGCTGATTACCGTTTAAGACAAAATCAACTTCAAAAGTATGTTCTGCATAAAATGCTTCAACCCAAGGATTGTCTTTGCAGTATGAATCTAGTTTCTGCTTTCTTTCTTCACCTTTTATTTCAGAGTTTCGAGATTTCCTTTCCTCATCAGTATCATCGTCTTTATTTGCTTTTAATGGTATAAGTGATTGGTCATGATCAGTTATGATGGCACAATGCCTTCTAATTCTTTGATCATGGAATAAATTTGCAATATGGTCGAAGACTGTGCTATTCATATTAATTAAACTGACCCCAATTTCATCAAGGCTTAAACCAAAGACACTTTTGAAAAGAGCTGGTATTAGGACTAGCTCAGCATCTCCTTCTACTAGGATTACACCTTTAGCAAATAAAAGGGTACTCCTTGTAGCATCAAGATAACGCTCAATTTTGGTGCATTCATTATCATCAAGTCCATTACTTGGATGACAGACGACAGTTTCGTTAACCTCTTTACATAGGATATTTACCGACTTTATTTTGTTTGCTGAAGAGATATGTGTTGAATGTGTTGTTGTAATGACCTGTGTGTTCTGAAATTTGTAATTATCGAACATCGTTTTCTGGATATGCGTATGAATGTGTGCCTCAGGCTCTTCGATTAATAGGAAATGAGCAGCTTTCTCTTCGGTCGGTTGCTTATACTCATATTCTAGTAATTTTAACGTAATATAGATTAAATTTGCCCCGCCCAAGCTTAAATCTTCTAGTTTGCCTTGATAGCTTGTATCTTCGCCATCTCCAACCCATAGTGTTAACGATTGGAACAGTTTATTTATATCCTCAGGAAGCTCAGAACGAATACTTACATTTGGTGCATATGTAAATCCAATTGTTGAATCAAGTGTCTTTTTAACCTTTTCAGCCAATTCCTTAATCTCCGAGAGATTACTGATTGTTTCATTCAAATCTGTTACCTTGCTTGTAATATTTGATGCAGCAGTTACTTGGATTTTATTTGCACTACCCCTTAATAAATTTAATAACGGGCTTTGTCTATTTTTACGTAATTCTGCCATAACATCTCGAAGAGCTTTAATATGCGTACATGCAATTTCCGATCGTACTAAAAATATTTGGGATGTTGTAATACCCAACAAGTCCTTTTTTTCATCATCAGGATTAGGGAAAATAATATTTTCAAAGTCACCAACCAATTCTCTATATACTGCTTCATCAGAAAAATCAGCTGTACCTCGAAAATGATAGACACCCTCATATTCATTTATAGTTATTTCGTTTAGAATTTCTTCAAGCTTTTGCTGATCCTTATCTTTGTCATTGGATAGCTCGTATAATTTTCTTCTAAATTTTTTATTCGGTCGAAAATAGAAATGATAAGAGCCGCTACTTGAAGCTTCATCAACATGTTCAAGTTTATGAGCTAAAATATTAGCTCCCTCACTTGAATCTAAATCTTCAAATTGAAGAGATATAATAATCCAATGCCCTTGCCATCTAGATAAATTTCTATTAAAATCGGTTTCTATTAACTTAGAAGCACTGATGGGTAGATTATTATCAATCATAAGACGTAATGCAAAAAATGCATTTGTCTTTCCAGAGCCATTTTCCCCTATAAGGGTATTTACTCCTGGTTGAAATAAAAAGTTTTGTGAACAGAAATTCCTGAAGTTTCTAATATACATTTTTGAGATATACATACTCTTCTCCCCTCCTACATCTGAAAGTTTCCATACTATTTTAGCACTTTTTTGTAAATATATTGTATTATTGGTCGATTATTGAAATGTTTGTTAAATTTCTTATTCAACAAACCTCCCGTTTGTTCATTAAGGATGTTTACGAAGGCCTATTAGTGTTAATAAAAGTTTTGCGAAGATCTAAATAATATAAAAAACGTCTCAACCCAGTGATACCAACGGGTTAAGACGGTTTAAGTTAAATCAACAATTAGTGTTAAAAGGTTACATGCGATCAACTGATGTACTAAAAGCAGAATAGTTATATAGAATATAAATTAAAGCTGAGTCAATCAAAAGTGTTATCACACTGAAGAAAAAGGATAGATGACCAGGAATAATACCTGTATGCATCTATCCTTTTTTATTACCAATAACTCGATATAATAAACAAAAATAGTGATTGTTGTTAAACTAAAGCCCCTATTATCTAAGTGCATTCCTTCACAAAGATAGCTATTCTTGTTTATTTCTCAGTAACTCTAATGTACCGTACTAAAGAGCTATTAACTAAGAAATCTCCTTGTTCTCCTTTTGATAGAAAAAATCTATTAGTATTAATTTTCTCTAATAATTCATGTACAACCTCTGCCTTTAAAGCATCAAACTCTTTTATCATCTTCTCACGTTTAATATCATTATCAAGGATGTAACAAACAAGAAATTCTTTCAAAAGTATGTCTCCCCCACTTTTTATTTAAAAACATGTTTTAAGGACTAATTCTATGGTACTTATAAATATTCGTATGAGATTATTTTTTAATGGGGGATACATATAATCTTTTGAAAAACTTCTCTGCAACTTAATTTGCCTACACGTTTTAAGCAAACTAACGTATAGTACCTTACCACTAACCAATTTGTCTGACCGTTAAAAGCGGTCATTTCTTCTGTTTATGGAACTATAGAAATTATCTTGGAATCTCTTTATCAATTTCTTCCATTGTCTATAAAATAAATTTAATATGATATAAAATACTAATTAGGCAAATTTACGAAGGTGAATAACGCGACGTTTTACTGTGTACGTAAAATTATCTAGTGGGCTACCTCGTTTTTTTTAATCCCTTTTCTAATTTGTCTAAATAAAACTAAGAGGATCCAGTATGTATTTTCCAACCGTAATTTTCCTAGAGTCTCCCTATAGACACGCAATTAAAAACCTTAATAATAGTGAGTGTGGGATTAAATTTGATATTTCTCGTACTGGTAGTAAAGGTTTAAAGAAAATTAAATTTAAACAGATCGAGAATATAACTTGTCCGACATGTAAGTCCATTATTGAAATGTCCATTAAGATTAGCGAATAGAACCCTAAAAAGTGGAATTTTAGCAAATATTTATTATTTGTTAACACAAAAAAATAAAGCTATACTATACAGTGAGTTCACCGTAAGTTGTTAGCAATGCTAACAAAAACTTGGCCGTTTATCTTCGGTGATTTACTTAAAGATACTATCTACGGATAGTGTCTTTTTATTTTTAACTGTTCTTCCATAAACCTTTGTTCAATAAGAATGTTTACGAGGCATAATTAGTGTTAATAGTAGTTTTGCGAAGCTTTTAAACAAATACAAAAACGTCTCAACCTATTGATACCAACAGGGTGAGACGTTTTAGATTTATTCAACAATTAGCGTTAATTTCTTCGTAAAATGTGATTCTGTTTGAGAAAGGGTCAACAACTGTTAATTCAATAGTATCCCAAGGTGTTTTTTCTATTGCTGGATTAGAGTAAGGATATTCCTTTTTTGATAAAGAAGAATAAAAATTTGTCAAATCATTTATTTTAATTCGGATTGCACCACCTGGAGAAGAGTCGCCATGATGTTCGGATAGATGTAAAACAGCATCATTTAATGAAACTTGAAAATACAAAGGCATATTTTCTGCATATTGATGTTTCCAATCAATTTTAAAGCCTAAGTATTTAATGTAAAACGAAAGAGTTTTCTCCATATCAAAAATTCGAAAGATGGGTGTAATCATTAAAAACAACACTCCTGTACACATTTGGATTAGAGATTTCATTATTAAATCTGGTTAAGGTCAACAAAAATAAATCCTCTTGTTCTAATTGGATATTAGACATCTTATTAGCAAATTCCTTCTTTCACTAAACTCCCTCAATAAACAAAGTGAAAACTTACGTTTTCTCCAGTATTCTCAGTATTTTATAGATAGTTATTTTAGAGTTTAAGCTCGCTACTATGGTTGGATTTACATCGTAAGGATAAATTTGGACTTATAAAGCAAAAAGACTGCCAGCTCTCGCCCCGTACGTTTAATAAGTATGTTTAGGAAGTATGATTAGTGTTAATATAAGTTTTGCGAAGCATTTAAATAAATTAAAAAGCGCCTCAACCCATTGATACCAACGGGTTGAGACGCTTTAAGATAAATCAACAAGTAGTGTTAAAAGGGTACATGAGGGCAACTGATGTACAAAAAGCGAATAGTTAAATAGAATATAACTTCAGATGAGTCAAAAAAATAAAGTGTTCACCATAGAAGAAAAAGGATAGATGATCAGGAATAATACCTGAACTCATCCATCCTTTTTTTGTTTAAGTGGTCATTGATTTCACTCCCGTTTAATTAAATTGAAAATAATCAACAACACTTGAAGCAGTAATAACAATGTTCATTCTTTCAACTTCATTCATCACCATTAATCTTACAGCTACACTATTAATAATAGATTCCTGTTGATTTGTGTTGACTTGATTTTTAAGACTAACATTTAAAAAGTACATTATTTGTTCTTCTTCTCTATTCATGCGAAGTACAGTCACTTCACCAATCTTTTCTAGACCTCTATAATCAGAATTAATGATTTCCCATACCTCACTATTATCATTGATGGCTATTAGTGTTAAAAAGGACTGGGGATCGATGTAGGAAACATCGTCTATATTTGCTAAAATCGCTCTGAATTGAGGTGTATATGATTCTATATCTCTCTTATTAGCTTCATCTTTAAATGCCCATTTAGTCCCTAGAGAAGCCGTATTTAAAGAGATATCCATCAACAAGGGGTAAACATCCTCGTACTCCATAACTAGCCAAGAAGTGAGCTCTCTTAACGCGTCATTTGTAATGATTTCTTCAATACTATTATTTGTAACTGTTCGAAGCATATCAGGAATTTGTTGAGATATCATACCTTCCGCTTGACGGAAAAAGTCATCTTCAAATTGAGAATCTCCATTCAATATCTCTAATCCCATATAATAACCGTTAGTAATTTGTGACTTAATGCTAGCAAATAACATTTCCTCCATTTTTTCGTGGTGGGCTTCCTTTACGATAGCCACCAGCTTAGATTTATAGTATTCAAATATGGTAGCAATGTCCTGGTTAAAATCCTGATTGTTTTGGAAATGTGCCTTTAATTTCTGTTGCATATATTCATATAAGTTATTTTCTGTAGTCATTGTCATGTCATTTCCCCATTTCTATTCTGTTGTTGTTTCTTCTTTAATTTGATTTAAATCAGTACCTAATAAATATGGAGGCGCTGGACTATCATCTTCATATTTCCATACTCCGTTTTCTTTTTTAATCGTAGTGATGAAATACTCCTCACCGTTTGTAGTGACTACTTTTCGATAAAAATTACCTTCTCTCTTCATACGATCGAAGGAGAGATTAGTTAGTGTATAAGAGTCACCTGTAATGTTTTGTTTCTTAAATGATTCTTGAATACTAGTAAAAATGGCAATCGTATCTTTTTCACTTGGTAATTCAGATTTAACCCTTTCACTCCCATGCTGAAGGAGAAAATCATAGTATTTTTTCGCATCTATTTGAGATAGATAGAAGTTATAAAGGACTTGAGAAGCGTATTTTGAGAATTCAGTAGCATCTTCATATTGATCTTTTGTTTCAACCTCAATATTTGAGACTTCTTCAAGAACATCTAAATCATTTTCTAAAATGACTTCATCCAATGGTTTCTCCATTTTTTTGTAGACCTCATACTTTTCCTTATCACTAAGCTGTGAAGCTGCTTCTGCTTTTTCTTTTTCTGCTTTGACTTGTTCTACTCTCTTTGCTTCTTCTTCAAATCTACTGTCACTACATGCTGATAATAGGACTGAAACGGATATAACCGCTGGTATAATTGGAAATTTCATCATTTCACTCCTTCCATTATTTTCTTCTTCTCTTTATCAGTAAGAAAGTTAATTAACTCAGCGCTATGTATTGCTGGTAAATCATTAATGCAATTTAAGACAAAGTTTGGAATATTTGCGATTTTTATTTGGTTAGTTCCAGGAACAACCGGAACCTGTAAGTGTTGTTCCATGCAGTATGCAAGTGTTTTAATATGCTCTTTCTCAACTGTAGTAGGAATTGATATAGTTTCGAGCTTCCTCTCCCCAAAGAGATTAATACACAACACAATAGTTTTTAGATTCAAAAGTTTTGGATCCATGATAAAACTAAATATTTTGTTTCCATCTTTAAACCATTGTGGATATAAAATTTCTAATACAGAATGCGAGTGGAGGTACAGCTGCCCTCTTTTTGAGTTGATCTCAATAAAATCTGTTAATTGCTCATTTTTTATGGTTTCTGATAAATACCATGACTTTTTTCTATCGAAAGGAACAGTCAAGGACCTTTCTTTCCCTGCTCTTACTCCAAATTCCCCTTCTCCTATTAGTAAGGCAGTGGCCAGATCATGAAGGTTTTTGGTCTTCTTGTTTTTCACTTCCACGACTCCCTTTTAAAACAAAAAAAGAAGTGCCTAAGAGAACCTATCTCATTTATGATAGGTAATTCTTGGGCACTTCCCATTTACGTTTATATTGTTGCTCCAATTATACACTAAGTTCGTTTTTTTCTTCAAGGTCTTTTTGGTTAGCCCCTGAAGTAAGCATCTTAACAAAGTTTGATGTAGTCATCTCTTCAATACCCAATTCTTTTGCTATCTGCTGAATAGGTAACTTTTTCATATATAGATCATAGGCAATTGCCCTACGAATGACTAATAGGTTTAAAGGCTTTTTATCAGAAAGAAAATCTTGGGATATATACCTTAAATGGTTTAGGATTGACATTACTTCAATTGGGCCACCAATATCCGACCCGTGAGGCTTAGTTGTAAAAACATATTCAGAGTCATTGAATAATGTTTCATAGTAATACTCCAAGAAATAAGAAGCTTCTTTATCTAGCAAGGTGATTTTTCGATTCTTTAGCTTGATGTCTACCTGATCCTTAAAAGTATGGTCAATAACATCCTTTTTCTTAAAACGGAAATCAGCTGTCTTTAAGCCCTTTGCAGCTAGAATAAATAAGGCTTTCCTTAGCTTAGAGTAATCACTGTTAGATAAAACCTTATCCACTAAACTTGAAATTACTTTATAAGATATTTCGACTACGGGTTTTTCTTTAACAGCGTATCTTTTAATCTTTACTGTTGGATCAATTGGTACGATGTTATTTTCCCAAAAGTAGTGAAACATAGTTTTAATAATTGCCAATTCCTTATTAACTGTTGAAATACTTTTATCGTTATCTATCTGTCCATCTAAATATTGCTTAATATCTAATGGGTTTATTTCATGGGGCTCTTTGCTGTCTGGATATAACTGTTTGATAAATACAAAAAATTGACTAACGACCCGTTCATAGCTTTTTATGGTTTCATCACTATATCCCTTTTGTTCTATAGACCGTATAAATCCGTAAGGCATATCCAAACCTCCCCTCCTTTAAAATGATTATATAACAATTTTACGACTGTATGTTCGTTATTACCTACATTCTTCCAAAATTATTGGTCTCAACTCTATTTTCAATGTTGTTTTGATAACTAGCTTGAAGTAGAATCACCTTAACGACTTAAGACTTTATTTATAAATATTTACGGTACAAATGTACCCTCAAATGAATATATAGAAAAGGTTCTTGTGGCTAAGGAAATAACAAACCCATGCAACTTGTTCAATAAAAATCAAACAAAAAAGCCTTAATCTGGTGAAATTTCACGAGATTAGGGCTTTTTAAATTTCTAGATTCATATATTAATTTGCAAATGTAAGTACGATCGCCGCTAGGAGGGTTACTGTCGCGACTCCTACAACTGTAGTATCTATTTTTTTCATAGTTTTCTCTTTAAATAATAGGAACATGTCGCCCCACCTCACTCTATTGATTGATTATAGTATAAAACATACGTTCGTAATAATCAATCATTAATTTGTATAAGATTGTTATTTTTACTATTATCTTCATCAACTTTCTCTAATTCCAACTGAGCTTTTGAAAAAGCCTCTTTTTCTAACAATAATTTCTCATTAAGCTTCTCTTTTTTCTTCAACAACTCATTCATTTCTTCTTTATGAATTGCAATTTGCTGGGTGATTTCTTCTTCCATTTTTTCTTTTAAACCTTTTTCTATCTCGCTAGACATTTGTACTACATCTACTTCTTCAGCTTTTTTAAAAAGATCGAAAAAAGAAGGCTTCTTTATACTTTTCTTTAAGGAAGTAGCTAATAGCTTACTATGTTTATCCTCTAAATAGCGCATCTTTGCATCCGACTGAATTTGATGGATTAGTGTTTTCTTAGATTCAACTAATCTATCAATATTTGCAATGTCACTTTCATGTTTAAAAATTCGAGTAATTGCATTTTGTAGGATTAGACTCTTTTCTACACTTTGTAACCTTGATTCAAGCACCTGTCTTTGAAGATCGGGTATTTCCAGACCAGCTGCAACCTCTCTATAAGCAGATTGACTATCTCGATTTAGGATTTTTGGATTTCCAACAGAAATTGAAGGTTCCCAACCTAACTCAGCTAGAAGATCAACAGTGGTTCTCCCCACTTTTTCCATTAGGATGAAAATGATATGTAACCGAAATATACTTTTATAATCTAATCTATAATACTTCCCGTATTTTTCAGGTTGAATGTAATTGATTAAGTCTGAACGAAAATGATTTCTTATTGTTGAATCAGAACGCTCTATAATTTTCCCTGCATCTACTGTGCTATATGTAACATCCTCGTGCATAGACAATATACCAGGAGTAAACAAAGCATCTTCAAGACCTTCAATTACTACCCTTCTATAAAGTCTATCATCCTTAGCTTCTTCAAGGAGCAATTCCTTAATGTCTCTGTTTTTACTCATATATACACCTCCTGATTGTGGATTTCTACAGTAACTATTCAAAATACTACACTTTGACTACGGAAAAATCAATAGAAACCTTGATATAACAAGCGTTAAGGGGCCGCGGACAACTTATAGCGGAAAAGTTAGTGGGGGCAAACGACTTATAGCGATTGAAATCTAATTCAAACAATTACGTTAATGAATGTAAGATTGATAAATCATCTACGTAAAAACGATTCAATTATGTTCTTGAATTCAATGTGATTCAAACGCTATAAGATGTCCGTTGGTAGATAACGCTTGTAATACCAATAGATTATAGAGTAACAATCGAATTTGAATGAAATTGAACGCTGAATCAAATTGAATTTAACTGAATGCAAGTTATCTGACTGTATTCATTTTGTAATTTCTTTGAGTACAGAACGTTATTTTAGTTGAATTTCAATCATCATCGTAATTATTAATCGTTTTTGTAATTGAACGAAATTGATTTATAACGCTACGAGTCGTTTGTGGTGAGTTAACGCTTGTTATAATAAGACTTTCGGGTGACGGACGTACCTGAACGTGTGCGATTGAGAGGGTTAATGATTTTTTTGAACTTCAATATAATCTTTAACGATTAATAAAATTAGTGATTTTTATGGGTATTATCTTAATATAAGTCTTATTGGGTTTTTCGAATTTATGTGGGAATAAAATCGTGCGAGTGATTCCGCTATAAGTCGTCCGAGGTACGGTAGCGCCTTAAATATCAACGTTTCTAGTGGTTTTGAAGTTCTTATGGAAGGAGACGTTCCAATGCAATAATTGTCGATTGTAATTTACTCAGGGAAGCAAGTATATTTGGTAGAATCTAAGTGAAGGAGGACTTTATATGAAATACATACTTTTTTTATGCCTTTCTTGTTCTTTATTACTAACTTCTTGTTCTGATAAAGGTACACAGGAGAAAGAAAAAACTAAGGAGGAAGTTACTGAAGAGGTGAAACTTTTACTTGAAAAAGGACAGTATAATAACGCAGGATCTTTAACTCGTGATTCTCGAGGTGAGACGGAAAATACTAGTGAAATTGAATATTACAATAGACTTAGTGACTATATTCGTTTAAGGGAACTATATGATCAGAAACGCTATCCTACGCTAATAGAAAATTATATCGACTCTCCAATTAAGGATAAGCTGCTACAAAAGGACATAATTGAAATGCTTAAATATTCTTTTGAAGTACTTATTAATAAGGAAAGGCATGTATTAGCAACTGAACTCTATAACTCACTAGACAAAGAATCCAAATCGGGTTTAGGAGATCTTAATGATAAACTACAGGAAATAGCACTAAGCGTAAAGGAACTAGAAAAAAACAAACAAAAACAGGTCAGAGAAGCTTCCTCCAAATCTAAAATTGATCAGTACCTCCAATACATGAAAGAAGGAAACTATTCTAAAATCTCTTTAGACAGCGCTTCAAATCTAACAAACTTCGGCAAAAACTTTTACCATCTGAGTATCGCGTATGATTATTTTTATAATGACAGCAGTATTAATTATATCCAGGGACAAGATTCCTTACCGGAAATATCCTTGAATGCTATTACAGAGCCCCTTCCAGAAGTACAACCTTATATTGACCAGTTAAGAGTTGAAATCAATAACAAAAAACAACCTTCTAAAAATTTTGGAGTCAAGATCGGTATGACTAAAGATGAAGTCTTAAATTCATCCTGGGGCAAACCAGATTCAATTAACACAACAACCTCAGCATATGGAAGTAGTGAGCAATGGGTTTACGGGAACGGAAATTATTTGTACTTTGAAAATGAGGTTTTGGTTACTATTCAAAATTAATGGTTCTTCCTATGAAAACTAATATGAATACATAGGAAAACTGAATATCACACTCAACTGCGTTCGCCTGGATAATCTTAGGTTCAGGTTGAGATTGAATGGAGATTAACGTTAAATAGCGTTTGCGCTATGGGTCGTCCGAGGAGCGTTAACGCTTGGTATAACAGCATTTTCATTGGTTAAACTCAATTTTGAAATTGAATTATTCATATTTTAAAAACATCACCTAGATACACTGGTTAACGCAATTGAACGGAATAAGAAAAGGAACTAACGATCATGTTAGTTCCTCTTTTTTATTAATCTAAATCATCGAATTCAAGGGAGTCAATATCAATCAGGTCTACATCTTCTTCAGTAGAAGTACCTTTTGTATCATCTTCTCCAAGGTCTATTCCAAATTCCGATAAATCAAGATCCATATCAAAATCGTCTTCATCTTCAGATGTTGCAGCAATTGACTCGATAGCAGAGTTTTTAAAAGCAAACTTTTGTTGTTTTTCACGATATTCCTTGTATTCTTCAACTAAACCTTTTACAAGTCGAGATGGTAGTCCTTCGGTTTTAAAGAAGGTATAAACACTAGCTTTTCTATTGTTTTTCTCCTCAAGATAACCATTAAAAACTGTGCCGCTTAACGGTAAATCGTCAATTACAGCCTTCTTAGATTGGTCCATAAAAGAACTTGGTATCTTTTTGTCTGGAGCTATAACTGCAAGTAATCCTAAATGGTGTACTTTAGAAGCCATTAATTGTCCATCTTCTTGCTTTTCTACTAGTTCAACTGGTTCATGGAGAAGACTGCCTTTGATTGAATCAGTAAACATTTTTTTAATATCGTGTTCATTGTTTACATTACGGATGTCAGCTTCGACTTTATTTATAACTAAGCACCCTTGATGCTCTAGAATAACACGTTTAAAGTCTTCTTTATCGAAAGTAACAGACGTTCCACCACCAGTAGTGGCAGTATTTATCTCATGAAGAACATTTCTAATTTGTAAGTTAGAGTAATCTCTGTAGTTATCTACTTTTAAGCTTTGTTTTGTATTGTCAGCTAGTGCCTCAAAGTCATCTGAAAACTTCTGATTATCAGCGAATATAACGAATGCAATTCCTTTAGATTTGTCTTTCGCTAACTTCCAAATTTTTTGTGTAAAATCATTTACTTGCCTTAAAACATCAGGGCCATCCTCACGAACAGGAAGAGTAACAACAATACCGATTTTTACAGTTCTTTCAGATGCATTCTTAACAGCTTGTGCCATGAATTTTCTAAGGTCTTTCTTAAATACAGCAGGATCAGTAATCTTCTGCAGCTTTACTAACTCTTCTTTAATGATTGGTTTGTTATGATAATCGTTAAATTCTTCAATAGCTTTGATAATCGTTGATGTACCAGTACCTCCACCGAGACCAGCAAAAAATAGAACTAAGTCATCATTAGGTCTTACTCTTTCTGTAATAAACTGCTTAAGATTTTCTTTTGCATGTTCATTTTCCTCAAGGATTCGCATGGCTTTTTCGGGATTTTTACCTAATCCGCCAAGATCCAGTGATACTTGATTGCTCTTTGGTATGTATTTAAGACCTTTCAAGTCTCCGTCATTACTATTTAAAGCCAAGCAGTTGTATACAGGGCTCCCATTAGTATCTTTGATTTCTGCAAAAGCGTCAGCCATTCTTGTTCCAGCTTGTCCAAAACCAACCATTGTCATATTAATTGCAGGGCTATTATTCGTAAACAACATTTTATTTCGCTCCTTGTTCCTTAGTTTGTTTATCTCTATGTAATAATTCAGCTATTACTTGCCAACCTCTTTGGGTTAGGTAAAGCATTTTATAAGGTTTAACAGATTCATAGTATAACAGAGACATATTTAACAACTTTGCTACTTGCTGCTCAGTGGTTTTTCGATGAAGATTAGTAATTTCATACTTATAGGTGTGTTTCTTTTCATCTTTTGTCTTACGTTCAACTTGTACGTTATCTATAATTTCATTAATTGTTATACCTGTAATCGTTTCTTCACCTTTGGTACGTTTCTTTTCTAACTTTCCGATAAAGAGAATTATTTTTTTAGTCGTCTCATCCGATTGAACAAGATCACAGAATAAATGGACCATCTCTTGAGGGAAAAGTTTCTTTTCGTATGTCAAGTGCAATTCCTTGTCCAAGTTTATCCTCCTTTTCTCTTTTTTTCTAATTATAACGCATTATAGATTCTAATACTAGACTCTTTATTGAAAATTTCATCGTAATTTCGTCTGCGTTAGCCCTATAAACATTGATATTATTGGGTTTTATTTAGAGTCTATATATAGAGTCTAATAATGATTTTTAGAGAGTTTTAACACTTTTTCTAGTAGCTTAATACCCTTAATATTGTGATTTTCGCCATTTTTGTTTATATATGGGGGTTATCTTTAAAGTAGAACATAAAATTCTTGAATTTATTCAAGTTGTTTTATACTCAAATTCATTAATAGAATCTTTATATAGACTCTATTAATAAACCTTATTAAATATGGAGTTTTTTAGTTTTTTTTACACTTTCTTATCAATATTTAAGTGGTTTAGACTCTATATGTAGAGTCTTGTGTTGGTGTCTATTAAAAGAGCTCTATTTTAATTCTGTCTTCATGGTTTACAAAGTGATAGCAAGTGCAGTTTAGCTTTGATGGTAATAAAGTTTCGTAGTTAATGTTGGTCAGTTCTCTAATTAACTGGAGATATAGTGTTGATGTTTTTAAGATCCCCCCAGCTACTATATGTATAGAGTATTGAGCAACGATCGGAGTGGAAAAGTGGAAAAATGACCGTAATTTATACGAGCCTTTAAATGGGGAGAGTAGGGGATAGAGGGGAAGGTAGAGCTAAAATTTAATATGGATTAATTTCTTTGAGATATAGAATTACAATAAATTCATGCACGTTTTTATTCATCACCTTTAAATTAGGTGGCATTGCTATGATTTACTTTTTTAAGCTAGATAATAGCGTCCCATTTGAGCAGTTTCATTTAAGCGATTATTGCTCAAATGGAAGTTCTCAAACCACTTGAGTAGTTTTTTATGATTGTACCAATGGTTGAAGGGCAATTCTAAACGCTGAGTATTTCTCCCTAAAGGTTGTTCCATTTCAGGGGATATACCCCAAAAAACGTCTCATTTCTGAATATCATTTTTTGTACCCTAAATAAAGTTTCTCCCCATGAGCATCAGCCCTAATATCTTCCCATGTACACTAATAAAACTTTGTATTCCTCGAATTTTTATTCACTAACAAATGGTTGATTGTACCCTGATCCAAGTGGTATACTCTGATAGAAAATTCATATTCAAAGGGACGCCCCTATTCATGCAAGGTTACATTTTGTGTAGCTTTGTTTGAATAGGGGCTTTTTTGTTTTAGGAGGTGAACAAGTGGAAGATACAAAAAGAATCTATCAGTTTAACAACAAAAGAGTGTGGATCACTAACAAAGATGTAGACCTTCTTCATCTTGTTTGGAAACATAGGGTAGTAAGTTTATCGCAGGTTCAATTTTTTCTTCGCCACAAGTATCAGGATAAGGAAATGGCCATTTACCAAAAACTATTAAAATGGCACAACATAAACATCATCACTACAGAAGCATATACAGACGGTAACACTCCTTATAAATGTGTTCGAATTGCTAAGAATGGGTTAGAGATATTGAAGAGCGAGGGAGTAGTTGTAACTCCATCCTATAACTATAAAAATGTAAAGATACCAAAGCATGCCACAGCTGACCATTTCTTCGGAACAAGGGAAGTCATTATTCGATTAATGTTAATAGCGGAGAAAAAGGGGTTTTCGACCTTTGATTCGATCCCACCATCTGAATTACCTTATAACAATCAAGAAGAAGTAAAGGCGATGGAACAGCATGTTACTCCTGGAGCAAAATTAACCCCAATGGTCATTCCAGATTGGATCGTCTTTAGTGAAAAGGCTATTCTCAATATCGAGTCCGATACGGGCTCCGAGTTTTCAGAGGCCATTATAGAAAAGGTAAAGAGATATGTTCAATACGTAGAACAGGGTTTGGAGAGCATTGACCACCATGTACTCATTGTGCCTCCCGATTCTAAGGATGATGATATTCTTTGCTATGTAAAATCTCCACCTAAAGATCGGAGTAAAAGAGTTGGTACACTAAAGGATTACATTATGAGAGTGAGTGCACACTTGGTACCCAATCTCCATTTTCACGTGGTGTCCTCGAGTCGTTCTGGGAAAGTGGCTTATGACATCCTTTCAGGTAACTATATGAACCATTCGGAACTAGCAACAAAAATCGTTGATGCCTTCCGAGTGAATCGTAGCTTGGCGGATGAAGTGGTTGAAGTAGAACCGGGTGAGATTTATCCACCTAATATTGAGCAAGCCATGTATGCTGATAAACAACTGATAATTAAGAAGAAGGAGGGGACTTCTAAATTAGTCTTAGTGAAGGTAATGGATGAGGGCAGTGTTAAATCATTGGATGAATTATCTTTTCTAAATTACGTAGTAGAGAATAACCTCCTAGGCAGAGAAATAGATGAAGTCCTTGCTGTTTATGCCACTGATGATGAACTCTATACAGATACATTAGGGGAGAGATGGAACCTCAAAAAAATATTGTTCACTTCGTTACAACAATTAAATAAAAACGGGAAAAGCGGAGCTGCTTTCTATCGTTCTACTAAACCGTTAAAGAAAAGTAGGTGTTCACTGTATGAAGGATAAACTACTTCCTAAATTGCCGCTAATAACGGTATCGGTCTTAGGAACAGTATCTGTATTCTTAACCATCCGAGCGATGTTCAACTATTTCTTTTTAATGGTTGGACAGTTTATGGGTGTGATTCCGATGTTCATCTTATTCGGAGATCCAACTTCACCAGGTCGAATAGGATATTGGCTATCCGCACTCGTACTAATTGTTGGCTGGTTAGTCAGTACAAAATTCAAGAAGTTTCAAGTACCAAAATGGCGAGTTGCATGGTTCCTCAATATGGCACTAGGGATGCTCTTCTACTTTCTATGGATGGTATCCGCTCCTGTTTATAATTCGCTGTTGCCGTACCTAGGAAATCGGATCACTTCTATGGACGTAAGTAATATATGGTTATCTGTTGCTGTAGGAGACACGAATACGCTGTTACTTACCATCATGTTCATTCCTACAGCTGTTACTTTGGTAAGTATGATGTGGCTAGCAGGGCAATATTCTCAATACTCAAAGGATTTGAATGAAGCATTTTGGGAATTTGAGTTCAAGAATGCCCATTTGCAAAAACTATTTAAGTTAGAGAAGAAAGAACATTGGCCGGACGTTGTTCTTGGTCCTTCCTCTGAAACAAAAGAGTTAATCGTTCAGCCAGGGAGAGACCGTACATTAAATAATATAATCATAGGTTCGATTGGAACGGGGAAGACAGCTGCGTTGGTATTACCTATTATTAATCAGGACTTACACTGGATGACCCGCTTCATCAATGACTATCCAAATTTATATAAACGAGAGGATTATGATAGTGAAGAAGTAAAGGGGATGTACTTAAACGGCATAAGTGTTATTGAACCTTCTAACGATTTGTGTCAGAAAGCTTTTCAGTTGGTTAAGGCTCATGGGATACCTGAAGAGTCTGTTTTTTACATAGACCCCACGAATCCTAACACTCCGAGCATTAATCCAATGCAAGGACCCGTTGATAAAGTAGCTGAAGCCTTTGCTATGGTTATTGAAGGGTTAGCGGAAGATGGTGGAGGAGGCAATGACTTCTTCAAACAGAGTGAAAGAAACCATCTAAAGCATTATATCTATCTATTAAAGCTGCATGATCCTGAGCAAGAAGTTACGTTTGATATGTTATTAAAGATGTACGATAATTCAAACCTTGTTCGGAACATGCACGTGAAATTAAAGAAGCAGATACCTACTAACATTAATGACATTGAAGATAGAGACAAAAGAAACCATTGGGCAATCGTTAAGCAAATTGACGAATGGTTTGATTCAAACCTTCTCCCTCGTACTGAGAGAGCAGGTAGCGGAAATGTTCCTAAACTAATCCCAGAAGGGGAATATAGAGGTCAACAAGAATTCTACGATGCCAAGGCAGAGTATGTTCAAGGACTTAGAAATATTCTTAACGACATCGGGGCTAACCCATTGATTCGTAGAGTACTATTCGGAAAGTCAGATTTTGATTTTGATAAACACCTAGAGTCCGGAGGCGTACTCTTAGTCAACACCGCTAAGGGGGAGATGGCCGGTCTATCGAACATTCTAGGGAAATTGGTGCTTCTGAGTTTACAAAATGCTGTATTTAGAAGAAAGCCAAATACATCGACGTTTCATCATATAATCTGTGACGAATTCCCTGATTACATTTACGCTCCATTTCGTGAATTTCCAGCTCAGTCGCGTAAGTATAAGACGATCATTACCGTTGTTGCTCAGACCATTGCACAATTAGCAGATAAATATGGGGAAACGTATATGCACACCTTGTTAGGTACCCTTCGACACAAAATGGTATACGGAGATATTCCTGATTTTGATGCTCAGTTATTTTCAAAAATCTTTGGTGAAGCGGAAAAGTTTGAAGAAGGAATCCAAGAGCAAGCGGTTAGTCCACTTCAAGAAAAGCCGATGCTTCGTATGGGTAACACATATACAAAGGCAAAAGAAGCGATTCTATCACCAAACGATATCATTTTCCAAAAGCCTTTCCAGTGTGCTGTTAAGATCGTAGCGGAGAATAAGCCTGTCCCTGTGGTACAAATCGATGCAAACTTTGTTCCTAAGGATGAATTTAAAGAAGCGGTAGTATACGTTGATGAAGAGGCAGCTTCCATATGGTTAGAGAATCGTAGAGGAATTGTGCTTCAAGAGGATACCGAGCTTTTAGAAGAGTTTGAGGTTCTTGAGGAGGAAGAGGTAATTGAGGAAGATTCTGTTGAGAAAGAACCTCTACTTGTCTTCCCAGGAAAAGAGCAACCTGTTGATCTTGATTCTCTTTATTCGAGACCATCAAAACCTGAACCTATGGTATTACCAAAACAGAGTGAGGAGATACCAGAAAAGGAACCTATGGTTTTTGAGAAGACGTTAGAATCTGAATTATCTACTATCGAGGAAGAGTCCTTATCACATTTAGATATAGAAACACCTCAACCCTCAAAGGGAAGAGGTGTAACAAAAGATGCCGAAGTATCCGCTCCTGTTGTGGTTCAATCAGACAAGGGTTCAACTCCTTCTCCTATAAATCACTTAGCTAAAAGGAGAGCTGCGGTTACAGAATTAGGTTCACAGCAAAAGCAATTAGAAGATGAATTGTTAAAGTCTCTTGAGGAAGTAGAACCTAGTGAACCAACCTCTCACGTACCAGAATCAGTTACGCATGAGGAAGTAGCATCTGCAAAAGAGCAAACTAAACAAGGAAAGAGCGGTTTCCTTACATTTACTGAAATTGATGATTAATCGAAAATAGGTTATAACTGATTTGGTATCCCTATGGATGAGGGGTATTAAAGAAAGGAGAAACAAATGAATAAGATCAAAAAGTGTAGATTCAATATGAAGAAGGTAAAGGTCAAGCTTTATCTAGCAGGTAATGAGTTCGCAGCAACTGCTAAGGATGAATTGTTCTTTGTAGATAAGTGTTACGCCAATACTCCTGAAATGGCAAAGGAGATAGCATTGGAAAAGATTCAGCAGTACTATTTAGATGATATTCAGTTACAAAACAAATATAAAAATAAAGATAGTATTAAGGACATAGCAAGGTAAACGACTGGACTCACCGATTTAGGTGAGTCTTTTTAATGACATCGCACAATCTTTATCACGATACTGTTATTATGGGTATTAAATAAGGGCGCTGTTAAATTAAAGAGATCCTGCTATCAATGTGAATAAAGGAAGGTGAAAGCTATTCCTCTTTCACGGAGACTAAATATTAAATGAGGATGAAGAATGTGAATTTATTAAATGCATTTAAACGAAAAAATGTGATTGTTATCGAGGAACCTAAATGGGGCCCCCGTTTACGGAAGGCATGGGAAGACACCTTTGTCAGTCACCTTAGTACATCTGAAAAGGAATCTATTTACCTATATGACGATAAAGATGGTGCATGTGGTTTCTTATGGCATGTATTTAGTTATGAAAGGTTGAGATGCTTGGAGAACAAACAAGCGGATGAAGCTTTTAATCTAGTGGAAAAAAATCATGCTATATTTTTTTTCAACACTCAGACCATGCTTATATATTGGAGAATGCACAAGACTTAAAAGCTAGTGACCTGCAATTTGAAGAGGATATAGACGAAAAGGATTTGTACGTAGTTGATACCAAGTTTAATTGGACATACGTAATAACCCATGAAAAGGAAATGTTGGGTCCATATTTTGTTAAAAAAGAGAGGTAATTGTAAACCAAGCCCGCTGTGTTCTTAAGCGGGCCTTATTTTTATCGAAACATTCCCGTTTGGGCTTCTTGAGCCATGCGTACTAATCGTTTGGTAATTTCCCCACCAACAGATCCATTTGCACGCGCTGATGTTTCGGCTCCAAGCTGTACCCCAAACTCTTGTGCAATCTCAAATTTCATTTGCTCTAGTGCTTGTTCTGCTGCTGGAACTAAAAGTTGATTGTTATTGTTGCTTCTTGCCATGATTGCTCATCTCCTATTATTTCATTGTAGTACACTATTATCATGGAAAAGGAAGATTAAATTATTCGTACCATTCACATGGTAAGTTATGGGATAATCAATTTATCTTTAAATACCTAAAGCAAAGGAGGGAACCGATATATTTAATTCACCAGCTTTAGATTTTCTTATGTTGATTGCAGTTATCATCGTCTTAATGACGATATTAATAATGATTAATGACGTACAGAAAAGAAATAAGGCTCTTTTAGAGTTAGAAGAAAAATTGAGTAAGGCAGGAATTAATGAGATTGATGAAATGACAGGGGTAGAGTTTGAACACTACCTATCTATCCTTTTAAAAAAATACGGATACCAGGTAAGAATTACCCCAGGTTCAAATGATTTTGGAGCAGACCTAATTCTAGAGGGAAGCGAACGCGTTGTGGTTCAAGCCAAAAGGTATAAGAGGAAAGTGGGTATTAAAGCTGTTCAAGAAATTAATTCAGCTAGAACCTACTATAAGGCAAAAGAAGCTTGGGTAATAACAAATAATTATTTTTCATCCCAAGCGATGGAATTAGCTGATTCTACAGGTGTTAAGCTTTTTGACCGTAACGAGTTGGTTAATTTGATACTCCTGATTTCTACTAATTCTTCATCAAGCAGAATAGCTGAGTAATGCACTTATATGAAAGGAAAGAGTGATTTAAATGCACAGTTACATAGAGAGAAGAACAAAATCTATTCTAAGTACACTTTACAATTTTCTAGAATATGATTTTACATCACAAATTACACCCTTTGATGATAAAGAAGATGAAGCTGTCATTATCATTTCACCTGAAAATGTATTTTCTTATAATCAAGAGCGTTTATATATTTTCGTTTCGAAAGAATATCTACGTTTCTATTTGCCAGATGTCATTTCTTTTGAAGATGGTTGTGAAGTTGACTTTGAATTCTTAAATGAACTAAATATTTACTGTGACCATTTAAAATTAACCACGAATGAAGAAGGAAACGTAATTGCAGAAAAGCTAGTTTATACTGGAGAGTTTTTAATTGACCTTGCTCCTATGCTCTTGATCATAAACTTTAAAAACTTTGTAAAAGAGATTGATAAGCTTTTAGAAAGTTTCTCAAACGTTAAGGACTTTGAAGACCGGATAGCTCCTTCACCAGAGAAGTACACAATACCCATATCTAGTGCGGTAGAATTATTAGGAGTAAGTAAAACTACAGTTACAAACTGGGTGAATACCGGCACAATTGAAGCATTAAAAATTAAAGGGAAATGGTTGCTAAATCAAGAATCATTGCAAAGATTCAAGATTCAGTGGGATAAGGGCTTTAAACAATCAGACTGAACATTCTATTACGCTTACTTTCATAGGACTATATTAGTGTAAATACAAAAATTGATATTGAATTATTCGTAAGGGTGTTATACACTCTAGGTAAGAATTAATGAACGAATAAATGAATAACGAGAATGGGAAGACCCCAAAAACGGAGTAGTCACTTTTGACTGCTCTGGTTTTTGGGGTCTTTTTGCGTTGTTATTGGTTTATTCTACAGCATATTTAAATACAGGAGGAATTACCAATGGCTGAATTAACAATAAAATCATGGTCTAACGATACGCAATTAGAAGACCTAGCAAGATTTAAAAGAGACAGAGAGGTTGTTCGTGGTGTTGTTACCTCTATCTCAATGATTAAAGACAAAGAAATTGCTTTCCTTATGTTAGAAAATGGAGTAACTGCTTATTGCCCAGCAGACGAGTTCTCTGCACATGAGTTCCGCTCTTTAAATGGATTTGCTGGTACAATGCAAGAATTTATTGTAACGAATCTAGATTTAGACCAAGAAGTTGCGATTGTAAGTATCAAGCAAGCGGATGAGATGAAAAAGGCAAAATTCTTAAGCCAATTAGAAGTGCTAGAGCAATCAGAACTTCTACATACATTTGAGTTTGACGGAGTAGTTACTGGAATCAACTCAAAGAACCGTAACATTTTCGTCCGTATTAACGGGGTAGACGCTGTGATGTATCCGAGTGATTACAGTTGGGACCGCGGTCGCAGAATCGAAGAACAGGTTCAGCGTGGAGAAAAGATTAAAGTAAAAGTAATCCGCTTTAACAAAGAAAGCAATATGATTCGTGTATCACGTAGACACACCTTGGAAGATCCTTTCGTGAAATTAGAAGCTCTTCAACATCACAGTGCGGTAGCAGGGAAAGTAACAGGGGTTGACCCAGTGCACGGTATCTTCATTCAGTTGGATGTTGGCCTTGAAGTGAAAGGGGTTAAGCCAAATCAGTTAGAGGAACCAATCGTTGGTGATATCGTTTCTTGTCGTGTACGCAGCATTGATAAAGAGAAGCGTCAAGCAAAGGTAGTCATTACCGGTTATCCGAGGGGTAAAAAGAAGCGCAAAGACGTAGGAGCTTTCTTGTTTGAGTAATGGAAACATTAGCACAAGACCTCGTTCCTTTTGACGAGAATCTAGAAGCCAACTATTACACCACTAAAAAAGGTGAACTACCCTTGTGGGATCACCCCTTCCTAAAAGGTAGCAAGGTCTTGCCGAAGAAGTATTATCCGATTACGAACTTGGAACGTGCAGTTGAACACCTTTCAAGGGGATTAATAGATGAGAATGATTTTATGATCTTAAAAGTATTAGGTGACGCTATCTGCGCCAATGAAAACCAGCTTAGAAGATACTTAGAACCTAAATTAAGTCACTCTCAAACTTCTACCAGGTTAGACCGAATGAGAAGATATGGTTTCGTCGATCGTTGGAAGGTCCGAATTAGAGGACAAGAAGAGACAGTGAAGCCTCCCGCTCCTTATTCATTAGGAATGGCGGGCTTCAAACTACTAAAGCATTATTATAACTCCGAATTCTTTATGGATGCGAATCGTTGGGATGCTCTGGGTATTGGAGGAATCAAACGATATGTGTCAGTAAATGAGCTGCGTTGCACCATGATAGAGATGAGAATTTTAAAGCAATGGAAATGGAATCCTGTTATCGCCAATCACCATAAAAATCACCGTCCTCTTGGAGTCGGACTTGTTGAAACTCCACAAGGTAATGTGAATTTTATTATGGATCGGGTACAGAGTACACAAGATTTTATTGGTTACTTTAAAGACCGTCTTTACAATTGGAAAAAGATATATGAACGATATGGTGAACTGCCTATATCAGAGTTCCCTGATCATCCATCTTATGTCATTCTATTTGCTTCAACACTCTCAGTGGCCAACCAGCTTCACAAAGAATTAATGCTTGATACATACCCGTTTCCAATATGGGTATGTGTAGAAGAAGATTTACTTGAGTCTGGTTTCAATACTTCTTTCTATATCCCAACAAGCGAGAAGCTAAAGCGGATTCAGATTGATTTCTAAGGGAGTGAACAAATGACTAAAACCATGTTAACAGATACTCAATTATTAACGGGGAATTTATTCAACCACTGTTTATCCACCTATCAACACTCCCTTAGAGTAGGTGATGAATTATATCGATTTGCATCTTATTTGAACCTTGAGAATATAGAATCAGTCTATATTCTCGGGGTTTTGCACGATATTGGAAAACTCAACATACCTCATGTTCTTCTCAATAAAAAAGATCGATTGACCGAAAAGGAATTTAAGCACATCCAACTCCATACCGAGTATGGAGAGCGTATTGTAGAAGGACTCAAACATCTACCAAACACGTATTCATTAATAGTTAAGTTTCATCATGAAAATTTTGATGGAACTGGTTATTATGGCTTAATAGGAAAAGAGATTCCCCTACTAGCAAGAATGATCAGAATTATTGATTCTTACGACACTATGTTATACGGTCGTATCTATCAAATCCCTAGAACTCAAACAGAAGTCATCCAAGAACTATTCACTCTTAGAGGTAAACAATTTGACCCGGAACTTGTTACGGATTTTCTTAGTTTTCTAAAACAAAGATATTCCATACAATTACAATATGGCACTTGAATATCTATGTTTTTAATGGTACTATAATACTAGCCTATAGCTCTGTTTTTTAACAAAAACAGCAGCCCTTTTTAATGTTTTATAGATTATCCTCTAAGCGATTAGGGGATATGAAAATAGGAATTTAAGACAAATTATATATACAACGGGAAATACCCGAGACCGCTTATCGAAGCAATCATATGTACCTTGTACATGGACTGTTTTGGTAGGTTGAGTTTCGGGTATTTTTTTGTTTCTCAGGAGTGAATACCATGGTGAAAGTACTTATTGCAGTAGGGGACAAATCATATACGGACATCCTCACAGAAACTTTCTCTCAACATACAGACTACTTCACATTATCTTCCCAGGAAGTGCTTCACCGGCGGTTTCTAGAAGAAATAGTTGAATTGGAAAAGCCAGATATGCTGGTAATCCACGACTACTATCTAGAAAGTGATTTTACAAGAGACGAAATGAAGGAACAAGAACTAGCTACTTTCTTTAGAAAGCTAAGGGTTGAATATGATGATTCCATAAGAATAGTATTCTTATGCGAAAGACCAAAAGGTGATCCTTTCCTTTCTTCTCTGGTTAGTATGGGGATTCTTGATATCTTCAATAGCAATGCTTTTGATTTAGACGAATTTATCCAACAATTAAAGGATAAACCTCGTTTTGCCAAGGTAGAAAAGTTTCTCGTTTCCATTGTTCCACATACAACTACTATTCCAGTAGCGGAAGAGGAAGTAAACGAAGATGAAGAGGCGGAAGAAGATTCACCTAAAAAAGACAGAAAAGAAAAGACAGAAAAGCAAGTCGTTCAAAAGGTAATCGAGAAAAAGGTTGTCCAAAAGGTAGTTAATAAGAACGTAATTAAAAGAGATTATACCGTTCAGGTTCATAACCATACGGAAAAAATCGTTGGTATTCCAATAAAAAAGAAACTAGTCATGATAGGGAGTCCCATACAGCGTAGCGGAAGCACTTTCGTTTCTCATTTGTTAGCACGAACGCTGACCCAAATGGGAGTACCAACTACATACGTGGAAAGCCCTTTTTCAAATGCTTATACCTACGACCGCTTTTTTGGAACGGAACATGCATCTGATTATCGTAGCAAGTTTTATCAGTTTAGCAAGTACATTGATCCAAAGGTAAAGAGTGTTTTTGACTGGAATAAATTTGACGTGGATATCATCTGTAAGCATCCAACCAATGAACCAGTATACCAAGAAGATGAAGTTGCTTTTGAAAGCTTAATCAAAGTGTTATTCTCCTCCTCTTCGTCTGTAACCATTATGGATGTAGGTACGGATTGGGAGTATGAACTTTTCCAAGATGTGTTTGATATCGCTGACCATGTGTACTTTGTTTTTGAACCAGATATTCCGTTTATCCAGTACTTTGAGGAAACAAAAGATGACCGCATTTCCTTCATGAGAGATAAGTTATCCAGTGAGAAATCTGCCATTATCGGCAACCGCTTTGATAAGCCAACTTTAGAAAGTGCGCTGATTCAAGATATGTATAAGGACAAAATCATAACCAGTATTCCTGTTTTTCCAGTTAAAGAAGTTTTTCAGGCTCAGCTTGAAGGGAAATTTCTAAATGAGTATAAAGAGAGCCAAAAAAGAATGGAATTACACCTTCAACCGCTGTTAGAGGAGATCCTGCCTGGAGAATTCTTAAAAAAGCACCGTAAGGGAACAGGGCTATTTAAGGGATTATTTAATAAGAACATAACGATTGAGAAGAAAGAGAGCAAACTTACAGAAGGAGAGGAACAAAAGATATGAAACCCGCAGTTCAAATAGGTTCGGGTATCTTCTTATCACTTGCGACCATTGGTTTAATCTTCACTTATGACTTCTATATTAAAGAAAGAATCGACAGTGAACAGGTGGTCGTGGTTAAGCCGGGTGAGGAGATTAAGAAATCCGAAAGAATTACAGAAAATAAACTCATTATTGAAAGACGAGCCAAAGATACCTTAATCAAAGACGTCATTTACGCAGACCAGTTGAAAGAGATTGTAGGTAGAGACGCTAAACAAGATCTACTAGGTAACTCGATGGTATCTGAAAAGATGATTGATTACGACTTAATGGTTCCTGATGCTGCAGAAGGGGAAGCCATTCGTCCAATCACAGGAGATATGATTTATGCCCAACCGGGATCGTTGAGAAGGAAAGACATTATCGATATTTATTTAGTTAATCCAGATGGAACAGCAAGCTTTATGCAAAGCGGCCCTAGTCAAGTTTCTTCTGAAGAAACAGATACCACTACTGATACAACCGATGAAGCTACTACTCCTATTGAAGAAAAGCAAATTATGAATACAAAGCCCTTCCTAAAGAATGTTCGTGTAGCTTACGTAAAGGACTCAGGAAACAAAGAGGTTGTTGCTGCTGAGGAAGGTACAAAAACGGATAGCCGCTTAAATGCTACATCGCAAATCAGTGACATTGAACTTATCTTAAATGAAGAAGATTTTACAAAGCTTATGACTGAGGTTCTTACGAAAGGATCCAAACTATATATCACTTATCAATAATAAGAAAGGAGAATTCAAGTGGAGATTGCGATTATATCTAAAAATTCCATGTATAAAGAGTTGTTTGATAAGCATGAAGAAGTCACCACATGTCTTGTTTGGGACCAAGTAAAGGATGCAACGATTGAGTTAGGAGCAATCATCCTGGATGGTGAAATATTCGATATTCATCAACTCCCTACATTGAGGGAGAAGTATCCTCAAACTCCGGTTTTCTTTAAACCTCACACCATCAATAGTGATGTAATCATGAGGAATCTTACTCGTTTATGTGCTGCGCATAAAGTGAAGATGCTAAGCGAGTACAATACTTGGGAGCAAACGGTTGAAGAAATCATGAATCAATTGACTGATCGTGAAAGTTTCCTTTCCAAAAGATTAATTGGATTCTTTGGTACTCATAGCGGTTCAGGTGTTTCTACGACGGTTCTAAACGTAGCTCGTTCCCTATCGCAAAGGGTAGAGGAAAAGGTCTTGGTTCTCAGTTTAAACAGTTGGGACCCCGCGGATTACTTTTACGATTATAACGGTCAATATCTCAACGATTTAAAAATTGACCTTAAAACAGGGAGTATATCACCCGCTCGACTACAAGAAGCCGTTAGTAAACAGAGCTCCTTCTATCATTTAGCTGGTAATCGGGATATTAAGATGCAACGATTCTTTCAGCCTCATGAGATTCAAAATCTTATAAAAGTCGCCCAAGAGATATTTGATGTCATTCTTATTGATGCTGGCACTCACTTTGATACAGCACCAACGATTCAGTCTTATTTATCTAGTAATCTAAAGTTTTTAGTGGCTACTCAAGAAGAAAAAGGATACAGAGGGTACTTCCCTTATGTCTATCAGCAGTTAATTGAACCAATCGGTGGAAAGTCAGAAGACTTTATGTTGGTGGTAAATCGATTCCAACCAGCTAACACTCTCATTAATGAACGAGCACTCGAAGAAGAGTTAAATATGACAAGAGTAGTTACCATTCCAGATATGGGGGAGCTAGGAACAATCGCATCCGCTCAAAAAAGACTTTTATATGATTCAAGCGAGTCTCTCTATACAAAAAATATTGATTTACTATCGAACCTCATCATCTCTGAGTGTCGATTAAAAGAAAAAGAACTGGTTCTAGATGGAACAAGAGAAAAGCGCAAAGGCTTCATGAGCATATTCAAGTAAAGAGGAGGGATAAGCGTTGAAACAACTAGAACAAGAACTAGGAATTGAGAAACCGTTTAGTACCTCTGATATGCTTGCGAAGATCGTAGCGGAAAAGGGTTTAAAAACTGAATTCGTCACAACCTACGCGAGAAAGAAATCCTTCCAACAAATCTGCAAAACCATTCGTGAAGAGTTAGACCACATCATTATTGATGGAGTAGCAGACAGCAAAAAGAATCAAACGGAAGATGGATTAGCTCTTAAAGACCAAGATAGTTGGTTAGACCGTCAGCACAGAGCGGTTATCGGAGACCAAGAAGCTATGTCGTACTTTATCAATCAAATTAACGAGGTACTTCGAAAACATAACATCACAACAAAAGAATACCCATCTTTTTATGATTCTCTAGCAGAAGCAATTTTTCATGAAGTATGGGGTATGAGCATACTTCATAAATGGGACAAGCTCCCGTTTAGTGAAGCAGCGGTTATTCGTGGCAAACAATTATGGATTGATGAAAACGGACAGTTTAAGAAACAAAATGAAGAGTTCGAGAGTCTTGAAGCGGTTGAACGAATTAAACGTGCGTTTACTATGCGTATCAAGGATGCAGTAATTAATGAGCAAACTCCGGAGCTAGAAATTGAGCGTGAAGATGGTTCTCGTATCACGATGATACAAAAACCAAGAGGAAAAGAAAACTATATCATGTTTAGACGATTTGTTGTTCAAAACATGAGTCTGGAAGAACAGGCTCAACGTGGAACGATCTTAACAGATGATATTCCTTTCTTCCGAGCCTTAGCTAGATCGATGGCCAATACCATTTTCGCAGGTCGTGTTCGATCCGCTAAGTCTACTTTTATGAAAACGATGATTCGAGAACGAGATTCATCATTCGTTGCAGCCGTCATGGAGAAACACTTTGAGTTAGGATTATCGCAACAGTTTCCAGAACGATTAATCTTTGAAATCCAAGCCAAAGAGGGAGATTTACACCATGCGGTACCAAGACTTCTTCGTATGGAACATGACTACATAGTAGTTGGGGAGATTCGTAGCTTAGAAACAGAAGGTTATTTGCAAGCATGTGAGAGAGGAGAACGTGGAGCAGTATCGACCTACCACTTAACTACTGTTGAAAATGTGGTTCCTCAGATCACGAGACATATTCTAGATGAGTTTCCTAACCGAAACTTTGATAATGAATTACAGCGTGTAGCAAGTAACATCGACATTATTGTAACCATGAGTGCGGATAGAGACCGAAGAAGAAAAAGAGTGATCGGTGTAACAGAGATTATCTGGAACAACGAAACCCGTAAACATTCTACACAAGATCTTATTCGTTATAGTCCTCTTACAGATAAGTACTATTACTCATCAAAGATTAGTCGTGATCTATTGAAGTTGATGGCTGATGAAAGTTTGGAAGATACAAAGATTCTTTTAAATCATTTGAAGTGGAAAGAGAAGGATTCTCCTATGTCTGACTACGAGAAGATAAAAGATCATATTGTAGACCACCTGCTAGGAGATGATGAAATTGGATGATTTAACGACTTGGTTTTGGCAAATAGGAGTCAACTTTTTCCTTTATGCACTTCTAATTGTCATAACATTATGGACTTCCAAAAACATTATGCTCGCTCCATTGAAGGATAAGTACACGCAATGGAATTACCGCTATCGAATAAGGAAAATTCAAAGCAAAACCCTTGTTACTAAGGGTACGGAATATAATAATCGCTTTCTCAGGCATTTGAATTTATTAATCCGAACAACTAGAGAAGAGAGAAATGAATTTGATGTGACAGCCTTCCTAATTCTATCTGGTTTGCTTGGGGTATCAGTCGGAATGTTTATCCTTATCTCCTTTGGAGATATATTGGTTTCCGTTATATTCGGAGTCTTATTGTCGATGATCCCTTACTTATTCTTACGAATGAGGTTAAGTAACATTCGCTTTGCAATGGGAGAAGAGTTCTTATCTATCGTGCAAGAACTAACACAAAACTATAATGCCATGCACTACGATATGTACCATGCACTAAATGAAACGCAAAAAACGGTGAAGAATCCTGTATTAAGAAAGGTTCTTGTCAAACTTATTTCAGACTTGCAAGTTTCTAGAAATGAACAAGAGCTAAAAGAAACTATTAAGGTATTTACCTATACAGCTGGAACCAGTTGGAGTAAGCGCCTAGGTAGTATTATTCTAAAATCCTATCTTTATAATGAGAAAGTCTTAAATGCTCTTATGGTATTAAACAAGCAAATGGAAGAGACTGCTGAAATGCTTGAAGAAGAACATTCACAAACATTAGACCATGTATATAATGGCTATCTTACTCTACCGGTATTTTTCCTTGCACTTGTACTCGGATACGTTACATCAGGAGCTCAGGATTGGTTTAAATTACAGTTTGGAACCAGTTGGACCATTTTATTATTCTCGTTATCTCTTATAGGGGTTGTTTTTTCTCTAATTATTTCTGTCTTCCTTAAGAGACCGAAAAATGACTTGTAAGAAAGGAGTACGTTATGGCTAGTCAAGTAATGCTGTTTAAAATTTTACCTTACATCATCTATATCGTGGCCATTATCCTTTCGTCTATAGCAGGCATTTTGGTGTATACAGGGTTGACTTCGAATGTTGAGAGAATTCAACACAGGATAAGGATCCGTACCAGTATAGCTAAAAGCAAAGAAAAGGTGATTGAAGGGACAAAGAGTTCTAAAGCGGAGGAGTGGTTAAGTAAAGCTCAGTATCCGTTAGGTTTAACAGGGACAAGGTATTATTTCTTTTTAGGTGGATTTGTATTTTTTCTTTTCATCTATTATGTAGTTGGTCCTGTCCTTATAAATGGGGGAACAACCAGAGAAACTATGATAGCTGCTGTAGCAATTCTAGTAGTTGGTCTACTTGGTTCTCCTAGCTTTCCGTTTTCTTTATTTGTCTATACGATGAAGCGTGTCATTGATTATCACAATGCGAAGAAACATGCTGAAGTATTCATGCTTTATGACCTATTAATCAATGAAATTGAGATGATGAATGTTAATAAACTCAATACATACAACGTGTTGAGAAATATAATGCCATATTTTGATGTTTTAGAGAAACCTTTTACGATTCTTTTAACAAATTGGAGTAATAGTGAAGGACCAAAGGTAGCATTAGATAAATTTGGAGATGAACTGAATTCTAAAGAAGCCCATGCTCTTATCGGAGTGATAAAAAATCTTGATGATGTGAGCAGAGAAACGGCTCTTGGCCATCTTCGAGGAATGCACAATATGTTCGTTAAATCCCAAATTGAAAACTACCGAAGGAAAAGAAAAGTTACTACAGACCTGCTTGGAATACCCATTAAGGCGACTCATTTCATAATTATTTTGAACTTCTTAGTAGTGGTCGTTACCATGGTTTCAATGATATTAAAAACTTCTAGAATGTAACCTAGTTTACTCGAAAGGGGGTGAGTCGAATAAATAGTTCGTTAAGCACTTTTATGAAGATAGCTATAACCGCAGTCACCATTTCGGCTTTCATATTCGGTGCCATGTACGTGGTAATGAATGATCTTTCAGGTGATGTTGACGATTATATAACCCAAAGCGGGTAGATGGGGGAATCTCAAATGAACAAGTCTCTATCAACCTTTATGGTTATTGCTTCTGTTGCCGGAATTATGGTTTTTTTACTTTTCGGTACAGTTTATGAAGCACTAAACAGCAAGAATACTCATCACGAAGATATGATGAAAACGGAGCATCAACTAAAATTTAAAAACTAAAACAACCAAATTGGAGGAAACAAAAAATGAATCAAACATTATCTACTTTCTTAAAAATCGGGATCACAGTAATCAGTATTTCTGCCTTCTTATTCTTTATTGGTTACAACATGATTGGATCTGAAACAAATGAATATCAAACAGATATTACAAATATGAGTGAAAACTTACCAACTGGTGCTGGTGTAAACTCAAACAACTAATGATTTAGTAAAGAGGGGGAGGAGAAACATCCCCCTCTTTACCCAATAAAGGAGGATAGGGTATGTCTAAGACTCTAGGAGAGTGGATGACTCTCTTTATCGCAATTAATATCATGTTTGCTCCTATTCTTACTTACGTCGATAGTTTACACAGAGAGGCTGTTGAGGTTGTCCTTACGGAAGGAGCAAAAAAAGCATCCATTGAAGGTAGATTTACCCCAGAAATTATTAACGAAATGAATTCTACTCTAGTGGATAATTATAATTTTGATTCAGATAAGATCACCATTAGTGCAACCCAAACTTTAACACCAAGAAATCAATATTTAACAGCAAGCATTGAAGCACCAAGAGGTTTTATTTTTATTTTAGATATCTTTGACCCAGCTCCATCTACTTTTAAGAAAGAGACGAAAATTCTTAGTGAATACATTAATTAGGAGTTGTTGATATGGCAACAACATTACGAACGATCCTGTTTATTTTGCTGTTTGCATTCATTACTCAAATGCAAATCAACCTAGACTCAGATAAAACTGCTACTCGACAAATAAAAAATGCCTTAGAGTTAGCTGTTCATGATGCTGCTCTAGCTATTTCTCCGATTGATATGGCTAATGGACGGATCGTTTTTAATCAAGATTTAGCGATATATAATTTATCAGAGAGTTTAAAATCTAATCTACACCTTGATACAGGTGCGGGCTATGTTTATACTCCGACTAGTAATTCCTTCTTTAAAAATGACCTATATATCTCTCATTTAGAATTTATTGATGATACAGTTACCCGTACGTATCCATATACCTATATAAATAATGATTACGACATAATGGAAACAGTCAATGGACCAAGTGTCATAGCAGTACTAACTACCGAAAGTCCCCGCTGGTTTAAAGGTGGAACAACCTATATCCGTCAAGCAGCGGTTTACGAATATATAAAGTAATTAAGAACAGGTAACCGAATACTTGATTGTGAATTAATATATGATATAAGAGCAAGGCCATCCGGCTTCTCAATTTTATTCTGGGGAAACCTTTATTCTTGAAGCAGACGTTTCTAATTATCCAATTGAATACGTGAAATCCACGTTAAACAATGCTCTATTAAGTAATCAAACCATCTATACTAAATCTGTGCCTTTATCCTA
Organism: Robertmurraya sp. FSL R5-0851; assembly: GCF_038002965.1. NCBI lineage: Bacteria > Bacillati > Bacillota > Bacilli > Caryophanales > Bacillaceae > Robertmurraya > Robertmurraya sp. FSL R5-0851. Next base: position 42,264 of record NZ_JBBOOE010000002.1, read on the forward strand.
TTTACGTCCACTTGTGTTTGGAGGGGAACTCTATGAGGAAATCTTCCAAGAATCTAATACATCTTTGACACAAGGGAAAAGATTTTATTTTCGAAGTTAAATACTCGAATGGAGTTATTAAGCAAGATAAGGTACAAATACAGATCATAGGTGATGTACTCTATGAAGGATTCCAATTTCATAGAAGATATTAAATTAAAAGAACCATGGAGAAATCTATGGTTCTTTTAGGTTTTTAATTGATTATGAATTAATTAATGATATAATTATTTTAAAGTGATGATAGGTTAAAAGAACTGTACTTTTATAGGTGTTGCTCCTTGTATCGCGCATAAATACCCGTTATAATAGTAGTATCAAATTTTCTTTCTATTATTTTTTTGCGACCTTATAGGTTAGCGGGTGTTTAAAGTAACGGTTCTTTGGGGCCAGGTATATAAGACATAGTGTTATTTACTATGCTCTTTTTTACCGCTCCAACGAGCCGTTTTTTTGTTGTCTACATACTAATTATCGTTGGAGGAGATCATGATGAAAAAGTTATTAAGTTTTCTACTGTTAGGAATGTTGGTTTTATCAGGATGTGGAACTGAGGAAGCAGTAGATAAGGAGAAAGATAAGGAAAAAACAGTAGAGGAAAACAAAGAAGCAGAGAAAGAGGAGAAAGAAACAATAGAAGAAACCGAGGAAGAGGTAAAAGTTGAAGAGGGAGAGAAAGAGGATACTACTACAGAAAGTGGAGCGGTTGCTCAAGAAGATAAGAAAGAAAGTAGTCAATCTGTTGCTTCTAATAACCAAACAGCAACAAAATCAACTCAGACTACAAATAAATCTACTTCAAATACAACTACTTCTACAGCTAATAAGCCTAGTACAAGTAACTCAACACCTACTCAGACAAAACCTAGTACAACAACTAGCCAACCAGCACCAAGTCAGCCAACGACTACGCAACCAAGTCAACCAGCGCCTAGTCAGCCTGCACCATCACAACCAAGTCAACCGGCTCCAAGTCAGCCAGCGCCAGCACAACCAAGTCAACCGGCTCCGAGCCAGCCTGCACCAAGTCAGCCAGCTCCAAGCCAACCAGCGCCTAGCCAGCCAACTGAACCAGCTAAAAGCTCATTAGAGACTGCTGTTCAAAATGCGTTACCTGGTGGTTATACAACTGGTAGTGACGGTTCTTCTGTCCTCATTCTTAGAGGAGGGTCACAAATCGCTAGCACTTTACCGGGAATTCTCACATTTAGTGCTTCTTTAGGTGGAGGAGATATGGATGCTTCTATGAAAGGTGCTACAGGTGTAGGAGGAAGCTACTCTGATATGAAAACTGTAGTAAATGCACTTTTAGCGGGTGAAATTACATCGCAAAGTGGAAGCACATCTGGAATGAAAAGAAGTGGAGTTATCTATTTAACTTGGTAACTAGAACTTTGGAAGATAAAGACTATGATATTCATTCATAGTCTTTTGACTCGAGTGTTTTACTTATCAAAAAGAGGTGATCATTTTTTGAAAGCAAGAAAATTGAAAAACGTCATACTATCAACTCTTGCCTCTTTATTGTTGTGTTCAACCATTTTTGATTATATCGCACCTCCATCCGTGGAGGCTGCTGAATCAAGAAAGGTTTCTGTTCCTTCTGGAACAATCAATAAATATATGAGGTGGGAAGATCCTAAAATTGTTTCTTATCCTAACAGCGATTATGGAAACTATCCATCAACTTACCAATATAATGATGGAGGATTTACAGGAACACTTACTGCAAAACGAATCATTCTTCGCCCAAAGCAAAAGGACTATCATCAGGATGCTATTTATCGTACTGAGTATCGAACTTTTACCAAAACTTACTCAAATATATATGGTAGAAAGCACGATGAAGATGTAGTTTACTGGCTGGGGATCAATGAGGATGGGTACAGCGGGAATATACCAAGGGTGTCACTTTCATGGACAGATAATTGGGCACGTGGCAGAACTGCTTCCCTGACTCAATATTGGACTGATTCTAATTATCGAGAATTTGCTAGTGAAGCGCCTGTTCCTACTACATATAATGGAACTCATTATGATGGTGCCACTGGCCAAAACGTATCCTACTCACTTCCAAAAAGCGGTGGTTTATATTCCATTGAGAATACAAAAATGTGGATTAGGTACCGTTCATTGGGTAGATCGGATTGGTACGATAAGGCGGCAAACTATTATTTGGGATTTATGTCTAATAACGCAACTTCTTATTATGCAGGGAACTGGACTGATCCAATGCCAGGAGAGGCTCCTGACCGATATTATGGGTTGCCAAGAAGTCTTTCTCCCTCTGATGTAAGATTAGTTGCCTATGGGTGGGATGAACCAGGAGTTGTCCACGCTGATTTTTATGCAAGTCTAGGGCCATTACAAGCATCACGTTTAGAATATTCCAATGGCTCCTATTATTGGAAATCAGAAAGCGGAAAGCTTAACAAGTACAGACGTGGGGTTTGGATTGACTACGATTTAAATGTTCCAGTAAGTAAGTATAGACAAGCTTATTCTGGAACTTTTGCTCTTCCTGACTACATAGTAGACTATACTGGGACAGCGACTTATGAGGGTACTTTATCAAAAGAGGTGTTTGACCATTGGGATGAGTACTACACTTCCGACCAATGGGATGTAGAGGTTGAGTACGAGGGAACAGTTTATTCAACAAACCTTACAGCAAAAACCATAACAATAACAGACACGAATAATTCTCCAGTAACACACTTAGTAAAGGGAAGACAATATAAAGCCTCTATGGTAGCAGGCAATAACGGTGAATTAAATGTAGGAGCTTATAAAGTTGGTTTCTATGAACAAGGAAATCGTAAAACACAACTAGATATACCGTCGCATAATTCTGGTAGCGACCAGACCTTAACCTATACCTTTACAGCTGAGACATCTGGCAATCGAACTTTTATGTTTAAGGTGGATGACAATAATGTGATTGCTGAAACCAATGAAACGGATGCTGATAATACTAAACAGGGAACTATTCTAGTTAATACGTTGCCAACCGTTGATCTCACTTATACTCCAACTGATGTATATGAAGGCGATACCGTACAAGTCTGTTCTAGACCACAAGATGAAGATAACAACCCATTAACGGTGAAGATCTTTATTAAAAAGGATAATGGAACAGAATCCACAGTTCTTTCAAGAACAAATGTTGCAAGTGGAGTCGAGCAATGTTATTCATTTGTCACAGAGGTTGGAAGATACGATATACGAACAACAGTCAATGATGGTTACGATGAAATTGGAACCTCTACATGGTTCTATTCTAAACCTTTAATTATTAATGGATACGTTAACCATACGGAACTTTGGAAACAGCAGCACTTAAAAGAGGGAAATCAACCTAACCAGTTTTATAGTGGGGAAAAGTTCTTGCTGGATGCAGAAACCTCGCCATATCCGACAAACTACGTGAAAGCAACACTCAAAGCGAGTCGAGCAGACCAATCACTTGTTAATACTTCCGTGCCATTAAACTATCAAACAAATATTCTCTATAAAGGGGAATTGTATGATGTAACTTTCCTCGAATATCCCAAGAACTTAAAGGTTGGACCTGCAGCTTTTGAATTTGAAGTTCAATACTCAAATGGAGTTGTAAAAAAAACAACAGTATACATTGAGATAATTTCAGATTCCTTTAAAACGTTCAGGATACACAGAAGATTTTAAGATTGGAGCAGATGTATACATCTGCTTTTTTTATATTTCTTAAACATTTCATGATAAAATAATAGTGTACCTTATAAATTTAAGAATAGATTAATATACATATTGGATAATTGATAGATAACCACTTAATGATTCCTTATTGGTAACAATTTCCTCCACATTACCCATCCAAAAATATTTCCACTATCAAAATTCTGTATTATAATCATTTTAGTCTGATAAAGGATAAAAATATAAATTGGTATTTATATTTATATAGATATATACAAACATGGGTAAATTGAATTAAAAATATACCATTTTTGGTGTATTTGGTATATTATAGGTAAGGAATAATGAAATTCTGAATTACACAAAGTGATAATTAATAATGTAAACATTGAATCAGATACTAAACCAATGAATTGGGGAAGCTGAGAAATATAATCTTTATTTGGACACTTGGATTATGTGGAGCAACTAGTGTAACCGACCCTCTTAGTATGAATTAAGAGGAGAATGAATAATGAAAAACTTAGGGAATTTAGAAATTACAAACTTTCAATTTACAAGTTACTGTATGAATAAGGCAGTAACCTTAACTTGATTAGATAATATTCTATACTTTTTTAAATTTGTACCCTAATATATTGTGAAAATCTACAATAATCAATTTTCTAATTATGTACACTATAGTTAACACACGAATAAAAGGATGATATCTCATGACAAATGAATCAATTATAAATGTACTTTATTATATTAAAAGAGTGGTATTTGAAGGAGAACACGAATCAGTAACAGAACTAATCTACGTAACAAAAGAGATTCATTCGTGCAATAACGGGATCTCTAATGTAACACCTGAAATAATTGCTTCTTCTCTTAGAGAAATTCCTTTAAGTCAAATTAAAAAAGAGAAGTTATCTTTTGAAGAAAGTGAAAACAAAGTATACATTTCAGAAGAACAAGCTTTACAATTATCTAATCTAGCTAAAGTGGAAGTAAACCCAGAATTTATTGAAACTGTAGCAAATTTACTATAATGTCTTGAATCCAGGTACCAAAAAATGATAAAATTTGATTATAGTTTTTTTCTAATTTTTTTATTTTTTGGCAACCGATCATTTGGTTAGCGGGCATTCTATTTTAAACTACAAGCGTCCTTTAGGGATGAGACTCAAACACTATTAACATTAGTAGTGTTTATTAAAAGTCCATTCTTAAAGGGCGCTTTTTTGCGTGGTTTTAAATGGAGAGGGAAGTTAAAAAAACTATCTTAAAACATTAAGAAGGGGCGTTGATTTATGGGCTATGTATCTAGTTGCAAAAATTCTTGTGAAGAGGGTTTCTACAAGAAGAGTGGGAGAGTCTTTTTTTCTAAGGATTGTATTAAGAGGCAGTTAGGAGATGATGAACATGTTTAAAATTACTTGTTTTGCTCCTATCGAGCCTGTTGATTTAGAAAAGAGACTAAAAGGGATCTATTTTAAAACGGTAAAGAAAGGCTTTGAATGGTCCATGGATGGAGCAAAGTTTCGAATTGAACCTTTTGAAAACCAACCACGAACCACAATGAAGGCGTATCGAGTAAGTTTTGATGGAGAGTTACATGGTGGACTTTACCTTTTTGATCTAACCATTGGTTGTCTTGAACCGCTTGTAACTTGTGTGGAATGTATTCTGGAGTACCCATCTATGAAGGATGTTGATTGGTTCAAGGAATTAAGGAAAAGGCCGTCATATCAAATGATTGACCCTAGAGGACTTTATATGAAGAAAGGGATAAGTGCTGTTGTATCTAACAACTCTTTAACTCTTAAACTTCATAGTAGAAAAAACAAAAACTTAAAATTGGCGGATTCATTAAATGAGATTGATATTCTTCGAGAGGACTTAGTTCCAAGCGAAGGTTTCGATCTTTTTTCGTGTTTACAGGAGGAAATTGCATGATGATGATCGAGTTTTATACGGGGATTGAGACACAATTTGTAGTTACTGAAAACCGCATTTATCGAAATGGAGAGGTTATTGCTGAAGGGGACATTCATGTTTATCACCTTATGTTAAATGATCATGCGTTTTTCAACATCGATCAAGGTGAAAACAACCCACCCTTATTCCTTAAGTTGGATAAGGTGACAGCAGTTTTACCTAGTCAGGAAGTGTACAGAGGAGAGAGACGGAATCGAACTGCTTTTAAAATGTCGTATTTGGTTCGCAAGCATGAAGAATGGATTCGTAACGAAGAAATTATTTCTGCAGTAGATGCTACTCATGCACGACAAATTTTAAAAGCTCAACATGGTAGTGATTTACGTGGTATCCGAACTACTCATGTTGCTTCTCTTATTGATTCGCTCTCTTCAGTTCAAAATCAAATATAAGGTTAAGGTGATTACACATGGCAGAGTCTAAAAAAAATCGATTTCTAGATTATTTTAATTGTAACAAAGGCCGAGTGCTTCGATTGCTAAAGCAAGAAGGAGAATATCAATCTTTCTCTCCTGAGCATGGCTATTTATATCTATTAGAAGTTGGGAAGGTAGCTGGCAATGCACTCATGTTACAAGTGGGCGTGAAGTCAGGTGAATTAATAATCTTAGATGTTGTGACAGCAGCATAATTTAGGAGGAATTCAGATGAAAAAAATAATGTTTAAAGCAACATTAATGAACCCATCAACAATTTCTGATTGTTTTATTGGAGAGGATTGTATCATTGACTTTCTTTATCAACATCGTGATTGTAGCAGCATTTTATTAAAAGGTGAAATGAATGAATTTTATCTTAAAGCTGAGTATGGAAAAGTCATTGATTGTATCGACAAAGAAGTAGAAGAACGAATTTCTACTTCTTTGAAAAACATTGAGGCAGCTGATAAAGAGCAAAAATGGTCCCCTTTGGAAGTTTTTAAAATAGACTTTGAAGTATTTTCCCTGGAATCTGTTTATATCTATTCACCGAATAGAAAACAAGTTGAACAGGATTTTGCTCTTTGGTCTATCTTTGATCCGATGGAGATTTATCAAGTGGCATAATATAAACATTTTACTTACTTCATAAGTAAACTCCCTTTCTAGTGGGGCTCTTACAATAAGACTCCCGCCATGCTAGATAGGGGGTCTATGAGGTGATAAAGATGGTTAAGAAAAAAGGACAAAAGGCGAATAAACCTTCTATTGCAGCTTCTCTCATGGAGACATTCATCGAGGATGGGTATTACCCAGAACTGAAACAATCAGAAGGAAAACTAAAAAAGCTTTCATCTTCCATACGAGAACAATTGAAATCGTCAGAAGTGAAGCGTCATGAATTTACGAAACATGGGTTAGTCGGTCGATTCATTGCCAAAAAGGTATATGAGACCGACTATCTTGCTTTGAATGAGTATTTATATGACGTGGGATTATTGCTTCAGGTAGTTGAAATTGATAATAAGGCTATTAAAAGCAATTTCCTCTACTATGACATGATCCAGGAGTTTAAATTGGAAGATACATTCTTTGTGAAACCGAATTTTAACAAAGTAGGGAAGGAGTTAAATAAGCTCCCTGACTCATTTGTGATTTCGGACGATTGTGCGATTGATGATCTGGCCAGTCAAATAGTCATGTTAAAACCGCGCGTCAAAGAACTAAAGAATGATTATGAACGATTGAAATGGAAGCTCATAAATTTGCCGGAGTTTGAGCAAATGATGTATTTGCCTAAAGAAAAAAGAGAGCCAATCCCTCACAAGTATGGAAGCATCTCTTTAGTAGCCAACCAACCAAGATACAACGTTCCTGCGGTCTATGACTATATCGGAGAGTGGTTGCTCATTGAGTATGGAAAGCCCAACTCGGAGCTACTAGAACGTTTCATCTTGAATGGAACGATCTCTAAAAAGGAAATTGACCAATTCAAAACCGTTAAGACGATTGATTTGGAATTTTCAGTTATGACTTTAGAGGATGAGGAGAAATTCCTGAATATGTTGGATAATAAAAATCGAACAGCAGCCGCTAATCGTATGGGTGCTTAATGGAGGACATACAGATGAAACTTCAATATTACGTGGAAATGAAAGACCTAAAAAATGTAGAAGAATGGTCTAACAAGATAGATATATATGGGTATGAAAATGAAGTTACTGTCATGGCTATGGGTTTTAGCAAAACTTATCCTATCACTGATTCAGTATCAATGGTCAATTGTATCAATGAGATCGTTGAAAAACTTGAGAAAGTGAATTGTGTTGTCATTAACCGAGAGGATAAAAGAGCGGCCTAACGCTTAATAGACCAAATTTAATCTAGTAAACAATTCAAGGAGGTGTAAGTCCTTGCTAAATGGATGTTTAGCGGGGGCAAGCCCTCCTTTTCATTATTTAGTATGGGCCTTATATGGTAATAGAGGAACGTAATGTAAATCGTATTGAATCTGATGATAATTTTATGGATTGGATATTAAATCCTGAAGAGAAATTACAGCAATTCAACGACATTAAAGAACAGATGAAAGAGGAGTATCTAAAAGATTGTTTTGATTGGGTACTAACTTTTTCAGGTGGAAAGGATTCTTCGCTAGTTGCTGCTCTTGCATGGCAAATACTTGAAAGTCTTACTCCAGAACAACGACATAAAAGGGTACACATAGTTTCTTCGGATACGTTGGTGGAGACAAATCAAATCACCAAACACTTACATGCTAACTTAGAATTGATGGCTAAAAACGGTAAAAAACTTGGAATTGAGGTTCATCTAGTCCAGCCACGAATGATTCAAAGATATTTTAGACATGTAATTGGTTTAGGGGTTATTCCTCCCGCTCCAGGTAAGGGATTTTCCTGGTGTTCGGACCGAATAAAGATAAAACCTGTGAGTGAGCTTATGGTGAAATTATTAAAACAACAGCCTGTAGTGATACCTGAGCCCGAACATGAGCACAGGTTAACTCTATTGCTCGGTGTGAGATTGGATGAGTCAATTCGACGTGCGTCAAAAATCAGGTCCCATTCAGGTGACGATGTGTTTGGAAAACATGATTACGTACCAAAATCGAGAGTCTACCACCCGATTAAGTATATTTCGACAGATGATTTATGGAATTGGCTATCTTACAATACGAATACACTCCCATGGGGAACTCCATTAGAAGACCTAAAAGCTCTCTATGGCGGTAATAACTCAAAAGAGTGTCCAGTTATCCGTAGTAAGAGTGAATTGAATCAATCGTGTGGTTCTACCAACAGCAGAAACGGATGTTGGGTATGCCTTTATTCGGGGAGAAAAGACAAGATGCTGCAAGAACTAATTGACGGAGGAGACACTTCTGTTACGTATCTTGCAGAGTGGAAAGCATTTCTTTATGACGTGACCTTTGATTGTAGATACAAGGATCCGATTAAAGGGATTAAAGATATAGAGAAGAAATCTAAAGATGATTTCTTAGATAATGGTTTTCTAGGTGATGAGAGTCTTTGGTATGCCAATGAATTTGAGCAATACACCGAAGAGTACCAAACCTATGAAAGAGCATCAAAAGGAAATGGAAAAGGTGAATATGATCCTGGGAAGTTTTCGTTTGAAATGAGAAGAATCTTGCTTGAAAAGTTATTCTACACTCAGAAAATGGCTGGATACTCACTGATTTCAGATGAAGAGGTAGAACACATTCTTAAGGAGTGGGCCAATGAAGGATTTCATGTTTCTTTAGAAGATATACAGCCAATTAACCATCAATATGATGGAGCGGTTGTTCTAAAGAGAGATTGGTCTATTAATGAAAATGAGACAACAAATCCTAATCCCATTTTCTATGTTCAGTTGCCGATGAATATGTCCGCTAAGGAACTAGCTGTCTATCATAAAGAGCGCCAGCGGTTAACAGGTAGAAGTATCTTCTGCTACTACGACCATACTGATCTTGCTCATATGAAAGCTGTCTATAACTCAGCTACATTTATTGTCTGCAAAGATGGGATCACTACTCAGGAACAAGCTAAAGACTATGTAAATGAGTGGTTTTACTTAGCTGGAACAGTAACGATGGGAACGGATGGACAGCCCTTTACGAAAATGACAAAGGAAGCCTTTCATGCGACTTTAAATCATTTGATGTTAGATACTCTTCAAAACTCTTTAATATCGTTAGACACGGAAATTAAAGGGTTAAAAGAGGATTCTACAGTCCTTGATGAATTGGACCATGCCGAACAGGAGAGGTTATCGAAAAAGTGGTTACTTATTCAAAGGTGGATCAGGCCAAAACCACAGAAATTTAAAAGGGAAGAAAATTTATTTTCTTTTGAGGAAGGTTTAAATAAAAAAACTAAAAAGCTATCAAATGTAGCAGCCAATCCTATTCAAACGAAAAACGATGGTCAGCTCGCATTTATTATTTAATTTAGGAGGAAAATAGAATGATAGAATTATTAAAAGAAATTGCAAAAGGGGTAACTTTATTTCAAAAGAGATTGTCTTACTTTTGTTATTTAGCAATACTACCTGGTACTTTTATTTATCTGAAATTAGAAGACGCGTTAACTTTAGTGGAGTTCTTGTCAGTAGTTCTTGCTGCACTTACTACTCTTTGGGTAGTTAATTTGGGTGTAGCATTAATTAATAGATTGTATATCCATCTTGGTTACGGTGGCGAGGAGATTCAAGAGTTAAATGTATTTAACAAAGGTGATCTTTCACAGCTAAAGAATATTAATAAAATGAAAAATACAGAAACACTTTTAAAGGGATTTGAAAAAATGGATGATAAGGACTCAGGATACCTGTTATTTCTTAGTCCATTAGAAAGATTTATACATCTATTCTCCTTTTTAGTATTTTGTGTGTCATTTATCATTTTGTGCTTGAAAGTAGGGAGCCTTTCATTGGATTGGGATAGCGTAGGTGGTTGGTTAGCAGTAAATGGGTTTGGCTTAACCATTTTTTACTCCGCTCAAACTCAAGGTAAATCAAGACTAAATAAAGTGATTCAATCTTTAAAAGATAAGATTCACGAGGAAATTCGCATTAAAAACGATAAAAAGTTGGATGTACTCTTACAGAAGATTACAACAATGGATAAAAGGATAAAAAAAGCAAATAAAAAATGATTATAATTGAGTGGATCCATTAAGGTTCCACTCTTTTTTATTTATTTGGCGGACTCTTTTAATTGAAACATATTACCTACAATTTTTTGGATACACAGGAAGAAAACGTATGTTCGTTGTGGTATAATAGAGAAGACAATTGCATAGTTGCAGGGTGGGGCGGTTGAGCCTTCCATTTGGGAGGTGATAAATCGTGGATTTGAATACAGCAATGTTCATGGTAGCATTGGTAACTCTAATCGTACTTTTGATTGAAAAAATAAAAAAGTAGAACCCACCCTGTCTCTGGCCGGATCAGGTGGGTTCTACTTTAGATCTCACTAACATTCTGCCAATCGCACCCATTCTGCGATTATGCGTTGTTAAGGTAAGCGTAGTGTTACGAGCACTGCGCTTATTTTTAATATATGGAATATCTAACCCTATTATAGACTAATTTTACAAAAAAATAAAATAATTTATTGTAATCTAATACCAAATTATAAGAATTACTTATATATACCAGGAGTACCTAATATGAAAGAACGCTTATTAAATTTAGACGCAATTCGAGGATTAGCAATTACGGGAATCTTATTTGTAAATATTATATCTTTTGGATGGCCAGAACTATACGACTCTAACCCTAGTTCTTATTGGACTACTCCACTAGAGCAATACATACATGAAATTCTCCGAATCTTCATTCAGTCTAATTTTTATCCTGTTTTTGCAATGCTATTCGGAATAAGCTTAACTTTTGTTTTTAAAAGCGCAGAGAAGAGAGGTTATAACCCTTACTATATCTTTTCAAGAAGACTTTTTTTCTTACTAGTGATCGGAGCAGCTCACGCTTTTCTTATCTGGTATGGCGATATTTTATTAGTCTATGCGGTGCTAGGTTTCTTACTACTCCTTTTCTACCGTTTAAAGCCAAAGAACATTCTCATAGCAGCCGCTAGTATATGGACAATTCCTAACTTACTTTACGGTTTTCTTTTGAAATTAAACAAGACAGAGTTACCGACAATTAACAATACGGATTTAATCCGATTAATAATAAATAATTACCAAAGTAATTTCTTTAATGGTTTCATTCAAAATATTATAGATTGGAGCCAGCTCTACACAGTGTCTAATATTCCTTTTGTCATTATTAGCATTTTTCCCATGTTCTTGTTTGGACTTTATTTTGCTAAGAGTCAGTGGATTACTAAGATATCTCTGCACCAGTACACTAATCTAAGAGTATATGTTTTATTTACTTCTGGAATATTAGGATTCACACTTAAAAGTTTACCAATGTTGAATCCAAATTCTTTTATTTCCCATCACTTCTCAGAAGCTTTTGGAGGGCCATTAATCGGCTTATTTTATGTGTTACTCGTATTAGTCTTAATGAGAAAAACTGAAATAAATATGACCTATTTTAGCAATCTAGGTAGAATGTCAATGACAAACTATCTTCTACAGTCCATTATAGGCTTTATATTATTTAAGTTTTTCGGTTTATATGGTTTAATAGCTCCAATAAAAGCAATCTCTTTAGGTTTTGGCATATTAATTATTCAATCTATATTTAGTTATTTCTGGTTGAAGAAGTACTCATATGGACCAGTCAATGTATTTGGAGGAAGTATACTTATCCAAACAGGATAAAACATAAACAATAGTTAATAATGGTAAAAGGAACGTGTTTAGCAGTCACAATGGATTTAACTTTCTGTCTGAGTTTTTTCTCCTATTTCTTTTCTCAGTCACTTTACAGGGAGTTAATTCATGTGGAACCTAACACGTTCCTTTTTCGATTCTTAATAACGTTCGAAAACCTCTAGAACATTAGACTAAAACACTAGTATTTTTTTAATTCTCTATTAAAACAGTAGTTTATTACCAATATATTCTAACCATTTCAATACTATCGTTCTATTTACGGAACTCCGCCTAAAAGGTAATATTTTCATGTAATTACATTATTAGGAGGTTATTTATGAAAAAGAAACTAATACCTATTACTCTGTCTTGTTCCCTTGCTCTAGCATTATTTTCACCTGGGCTAAATCTTGTAAAAGCAGAAGAAATCACTCCAGTTTTAACCGAAGAACAACCCACACAGCTTCTTGTCGAGTCTGAGAACCTAGTAATCTATCAAGTATTAGAAGCTGATGGCTTTACTTATGAATACCATGAAGAAATTATTACAGATGGTGAAATTCAAGACGTAGTGATCACTAAGTACAAAGTAATTGACGGTGAAAAAGTACTAGTAGAAGAAAGTGAGCAAACCATTGAGACGACAGAAAATGGTGATATATTAGTTACTTCAGATCAAACAGAAGAACCCGTATTAATTGAAATTACTGACATTCAGGAAACTCCAGAGGTCCCTACTGGGACAGTCGATGTACTGCCACCTCCAACAACTGTTACGAAATCAGGAATAAATTACGCAAGTTCATTAAGATACCAAACCGGTTCTGGCGGTTCATACATAGCTGACACAAGATGGATTACTTACTCCGATGGGTCAGCGACTGCTATAATGAACGGGCAAAGTCCTTACTATAAATATACAAAAACAGGTAATGACAACTTTAAAATTTTCAAAATTTATGCTAATGATTTAAAGAAAAAGGAATTAGAATTAACCGTAATTGGAGGGGCTTTATCAGTTGCGGATGCTTTAATAGATGCGATTAAAAGTGGAAAAATTCTTTCTTGGACACTTCTGAAAACTGTATCATCAAAAGTATTAAAAAGCATCCCAGCTGTAGGTACCCTTTATGCACTTTGGGATTACGCAGGAACATACTTGGATGCAAGAACATATTATCGTAGAATATAGCATATAGTCTAAATAAATTAACTTAAGGATGGTAATATGTAATGGCATTTTTAAGTGTCCTACTTGCTTTTTTGTATGCTGTGTTCGCAGCTATATTGGTCAAGATTATTTCAAAGACATTTTTGAAAAAGGGGAAGCCATATGAGTTAGGCTTTTTCCTGTCTGCTGTTGCATTAGCTGCATTTTCAATTGGAATTCTATTGTTAGATACCCCGTTTGGAACTTTAAACTTCTTTATAAAAGCGGGTTTAACCATTAGCATTCTACAGTTTTTTATGTTACCAGTATTACTGGTACTAAAGAAAACAAGGAAACAAACGTATCATAAGTTTATTCAGTGGTTTGAACAGACATTATAAGAACTCGATTGGGGGTCACGTAATACGTGACTTCTTTTTGTTATTTACTTATTTTTTGATCGAACCCATTATCTAATAATGTTAATATTTTACTATGAGGGAAGTGAGGTACAAACTCAATGAGAGCACTTAGCAAACGTGAAGTAGAAAATATAATGTCCAGTCTTTCAGAAGACCAAAGAAACTTTCTTATGGAACATACGAAGCAAAGTAAAAAGAGTAAATGGATAGAGACATTAGCTAATAAGAAAGGTATTGTATTATCGGATAATATGAGTTTAGAAGCAGTTGAAGAAATGTTGGATGAGTGGGTGTTAGTAGACGTTTTAGATGGGGGCTATGGAAGTAGACCCTACGAATGTGAATGTGGAAAATCCCTACGTTTCCAATATATCGTTTACCACAAAAGGGATGATACAACCTATAAATTAGGAGAAACATGTTTTGAGCATTACACCGATCTTCAACCAGAAGTACTCAAAGATATTAAAACTGGTTTTCATCTAGTTGATTTAGAAAGAGACGAAATCTTACTTAAGTTTAAGCAAAAAGACAATCCTGATTTAACTAAATACCTTGTCGTTGATACTATTCCACTGAATATAAAACAACAAATTCAGCTTCATATCCCCCTCACAAACAACCAATTAGCTAAAGTAAAATATTTGATGACTGAATACGACCTACAGTTAAAAAGGGAAGAAGCCTATAACAATCTTACACAGCAACAATTGCTTGTATTTAATACCTTAATCTCTAAAGAACAAAAGGAAATATTAAATAAATTTGTTCACTCAACCGGCTTACTAATAGAGCAAGAACACGCTGAGAAAATAGGGGATCTAGAAATCGGAGAGTTTGCGTATGCAAATCTCCCATTATTAGAAAGACACTTGCCAATAATTGATGAATATATAACTGAATTGGACAAGAAAGAGAGAGATAGCAAAAAATTGATAACTTATCAAACATTAATAGAACTACATTTAAAAGAACTGAAGAAACTATCTAATTTAGAATCTGTAATGTCTATAGGACAGCGGAGGGAATGGGAAGAGATAAGACTATCCGTTAAGTCTCTTAAAAATGGAAGTACTTTTGATTACGAACTATTTTGTATCAAAATAGAAAATCTTCGATATGCCTTGAAAACATATTTATCATAGATACTTTTTACCTAATAAACCACTAAAACTATTGCCTCTAACTCCAATAAATAGTAAGATTATATCAGTTCTACTTTTTGTTTTTTTAATTTTTTTGCAACCATATATTTGGTTAGCGGGTTATGATATTAAACGTATGCGTCCTTTGGGATAAGATTTTAAGACACTTTATTTCTATGTGTCTATTAAAGTCCATTCTGAAGGGCGCTTTTTTGCGTTCTAATATAAAAATATTTAACTATTTTATTTCAGAAAGGGTGGTAGTAATGGCTGTAACAATGTCACAGTTATTAGGAATTCAAGGAGATGTAGTAGAGGATTGTAGAAAGAAAACGAAAGCACTAGCTTCGAATGCGAAATACCGT
Source organism: Robertmurraya sp. FSL R5-0851 (assembly GCF_038002965.1). Lineage (NCBI taxonomy): Bacteria > Bacillati > Bacillota > Bacilli > Caryophanales > Bacillaceae > Robertmurraya > Robertmurraya sp. FSL R5-0851. Next base: position 57,779 of record NZ_JBBOOE010000002.1, read on the forward strand.
ATGTCTATAGAGGTTCTTTTGAAAGATGGTACTCGTCGCTTTTACATCGCGAAAGAACTTGATCAAAAGAAAGCTCTACGTGAAGTATTAACATTTGTTGCTGCGATTGAAAGTGCTACTGGGGAAAAAGTGATGTGGAGAAGAACAGGCGAAAAAACGTACCATATGAGTACTAACTATACGTCTCGTCCTTCCTTAGTGGAACGTGCAAAATCAGCTTTTTTAAGCTATTTTTTTGACATTGAAAACTAATTTATCACACACTACAAAATATTAAAAAGGGCTTCTGACTGACTAGGTCAAATAAAATTAGAAAAGAGGAAATATATTTATGAATAAGGTAATGTTAACGGGTCGTTTAACAAAGGATGTAGAACTTCGTGGAGGAGAAAATAAAGTCGGTGTACTTACCATTGCTGTCAATCGTAAATATACGAATCAACAAGGTGAGCGTGAGGCTGACTTTCCACAAGTTAAAACGTTTAAGAAGCTAGCTGACAATTGTGCTAAATATCTAACTAAGGGTAGTCTAGTTGCGATTGATGCAGAGCTTAGAACTGGTTTTTACGATAAAGATGGAAAGAGACAATACACTATGGAACTCATAGCAAATGATGTTGAATTCCTTGATTCTCGTAAACCTTCAAACAACCATTCTAACGCAACAAACGGAGATAATTCATATGAGGAGCCACCTTTTAACCAACAAGATCCATTCTCAGGCAGTCAAGAAATCGATGCTGATATACCTGATTGGATGAGATAAAGGTCGGCTGAAATTCAAGAAACGTTCATTCTTTATAAGAGTGAACGTTTTTTATTTAAATTGCAAAGGCAAAGGGGGCCAAGAAACTAATTTCTTGCTATTTTTTGTTTAAGGAGGAATCAAGGATATGCTGCCGCATTGTTACAAAAATAAAGAAGCGGTTAAGCCTTTCTTACAAAAAGCAAAGGAAAACCTTCCATACCTCGCTTATATCACCATTTATTGTGCTTATACAGAAGAGGACCAGATGTTTAAGGTTGTCGCTCTAACACACCTTAGAAACTTCTTTAAGAAGGGCAAGATTTCAAAGGAGATATTCGAAGAGCTTATTAGCATGTTAGATACCTTTCGTGATCCATACCAGGATTTTTATGAGAGAGGTGGCTATCGTACTTGGGCCGATACAAAAACTAATATTTTAGGAGGATTAAGTTTATGAGTCATGTAGGTAACAAGATAAGAGCTGGCTTTTTCGCCACTCCCCAAAAACAAGGAGAATACTTAACTCAATTACTAGAAGTGGAAGGAAGCGGAGTATGGCTAGACCCGACTTGTGGAGAAGGAGAAATCCTTAATCAACTAGCAACCACTTTCCAAACAGAGGATTGTAGAATCAGTACTTACGGAGTGGAATTAGATAAAGCAAGAGCCGAGAAAGCAGAATCCATTTTAACTCACCTTATCAATGCTCCAATCGAGAGTATGGTGATCCAGAATGATGCAGTCTCTTTTCTATATCTCAACCCACCTTATGATTTTACGATGAAAGGCATGGACGACGATTCAGCTGAACGCAAAGAATGGACCGAACTATACCGAAATACCCGCTATCTTAAAGACAAAGGATTAATGATGTATGTGATTCCTTCTTATAGATTTGCGGATAAGAAAATTGCTCGATTCCTGGCCACTCATTTTTATAATGTTGGCATGATGCGTTTCTCTGATGAAGATTTCGATGATTATCGCCAGTGCATTTGTGTGACCTGTTAAGTGACTAAGCCTAAAATGGCGAAATCACTTGGATTTACTCATTTGTAAATCTAACTTCTGATTCGAAGGTTGGAATGAGGAAACCATGATTTCTGAAACGACCTCACTGATACTCCTACATGCGTTTATTAGGACAGGAATAGATGTATGAAGCTAGGTAAAGTCAGTTGAAAGTTACCGTAATGACAATCTTGTCACACGAAAGTCCTTTAGAGGTAAAGGATGTAACCTATAGGCTGGGTGTCTATAAAATGTCTATGGTGAGAATGACCAACAAAATATAGTCTGACGAAGTTCCGAATGTACGGGTCTAGAACTGGTCAATATCTAACGGTATTGCTGATATGAATATCAGGTGAATTATCGAAAAGTAAAAGTAGATGCTATGAAATTCGTACATCAATCTATGGTGATGTAAATTCACAGGCTCAAAGGAACCACCTAAGGACATATGCACAGATAGAATCAGAGGAACTGGGAAAGCAAAGGACACATCAAAAGGGGACTGTCATTCCTGTGGTTGCTATAAGGCTCCATTTGCCGAAATGCATTTACCTTTGTGAGAGTAAGGGCACTACCGTTGAAGTTTCTGTAATGGAAATGGAGGAATAGCCCTGAGTCTACCAAAAGTTAAACAGATATTCTAAGAGGCTTATTGCAAGGATCAGGTATGAACATGGGAAATCATTCCGAGAAAGGAGTGATCCACTATGCAAACACAATTACGGTACTGGTCATATTACGGTATGACCGAAACTTTCGACGAGTTATACAGAGGTAGCAAGGAAGGTAAATCTTTTGAACGTCTTTACGACATCATCACATCAAGAGAAAACATTCTACTTGCTTATCGCACAATCAAAACTAACAAGGGCTCAAAAACACCGGGAGTAGATGGAAGGACTATCAAAGATTTTCAGAACCTCTCGGAAGAAGGACTAGTTTCCTTTATTAAGAAACGTCTTTCTAATTACCAGCCAATGAAAGTTAGGAGAGTTTTTATACCTAAGCCAAACGGTAGCGTAAGACCTCTAGGAATTCCAAGCATGAGTGACAGAATTATACAACAAGCATTCAAACAGGTTCTTGAACCTATTTGTGAAGCTAAATTCTACAATCACTCATATGGTTTTCGTCCGCTAAGGTCTACACATCAAGCCCTAGCTAGAGTTAGTTCTTTAATTAACCTGACGAAACTCCACTATGTAGTAGATATTGATGTTAAGGGATTCTTCGATAACGTCAATCATACCCTACTACTTAAACAGCTATGGAATATAGGGATAAAAGATAGAATAGTCCTACGAATAATTAGCAAGATGCTTAAGGCTGAAATTGATGGGGAAGGCATTCCAACTAAAGGTACTCCACAAGGCGGTATCTTATCACCATTACTATCCAACGTGGTACTTAACGACTTAGACCAATGGGTATATGGACAATGGGAAAACTTCAAAACTCGAACCGGATATGATAATCCAAGCAACAAATACCGAGCCATCAAAAAAACAAAACTCAAAGAAGGTTATATCGTTAGGTATGCTGACGATTTTAAAATCCTATGTAGAGATTGGAAAACTGCCAACAAGTGGTATCATGCCGTGAGACTCTATCTAAAAGACCGCCTAAAACTCGACATTTCACCCGAAAAATCAAAAGTGGTCAACTTACGTAAAAACAAGTCCGAATTTCTTGGCTTTACATTAAAAGCTGAAACAAAAGGCAGAAAATATGTTGCACGAACTGGAATTACCGCTAAAAAGAAGGAACAGCATAAGGTGAAAGGACGCAGACTAATCAAACAGCTGCAAAAGAATCCTACACCCCAAAATGCACTTCTTTATAACAGCTGGGTACTTGGTATCCATAATTACAGTAAGCGTGCAACACTCGTAAATATACAATTTGCGAATATCGCCTTTCAATTAAGCAGAGCCCTATACAATCGTCTCAATAGAGTAAGTAAATATGGATACCCTATAAATGCACCTCCTTCATACAAGAAATTCTATAAATGTTCCATTAAGACTTATAGATTCGGAGATGTATACCTATACCCGTTGATGGATGTTAAATTTGAAACTCCATTAGGATTTTCACAATATTTAACACCATTCACCGAACAAGGAAGGCAGTATATCCATATGGAACTAAAGGGGAATGTTTTGATTGAAATAAGGAAACTTATGAAATCTAACATACCTAATAGAAGCATTGAATACTTTGACAACCGAATTAGCAGGTACAGCATGAAAAGCGGCAGATGTGAGATAACTGGTAACTTTCTACCAGCAGAACATGTCCACTGTCATCACTATGTACCTATTAGTCTAGGAGGAACAGATGATTTCAAAAATCTGCGAATCATAGACAAATTCGCTCACAAATTAATTCATGCTACAAACTCTGAGACAATAAACAAATATCTAAAATTGCTTAACCTAAAAAGTCAAGCAATAGAGAAAGTTAACAATTACCGTGAGAAGTGTCACCTAGAACCTATCTGTTAGGATAACTGAGGTAGATGGAACGCCGTATGATGGGAAACTATCACGTACGGTGTGGGACGGGGGAAAAGGTCAGGCTGTAATGTCTGTTTACGGAGGAAGTTTAATCACAACTATCCGAAGACTTACCTATCGTCATTTATTGGTAACAAGAAGTCTGGAAAACACAAAGAGTTTAACCAAAAGCTTTTTGATTTTCTTACTCACATGGAATCCGATGATTTTGTACTCGAGAAAGTTACTCCGATCGATCGTTTTGTTACAGCGGGCAAGAAATGGAATGTACCTGCAGGTGTTGAGGAATTAAAAACCTTCTATACCAAACTAGCGAATAAATCTGATTACGTAGACAGCATTCGTCAGAGCAAGGGATTCCAAGCATTTATGAACCGTTCTAAGCCAAGGCAATTAGAAATCGGAGGAAATCCTATTTTACCTTTGAATTCTGGTCAACTAGCACTCTTATTAGCTAGTGGAGCGGTAAACGGAGAAATAGGAGAGGGAGACAATTACCACTTGGTTCAAGGACTTGAAATCGTGAAGAAGATTCCTTCAACCGAACGAAAGCTAAATGAAAGTGGTAGTGTATCCGTAATTACTAAGATCAAAACTCGCCGGGAAGTGTCCGTTAAGGTAATTACCCCGAGCGGTGTAATTATGAAGCTGGTCTAGGAGGAGAAAAGATATGAAGAAGTTAACAGATTCAAATCTTACAGTATCTCTTATGAAAGAAGAAGAATGGTACTTCTTCGAGGTACTTGGTTTCTCAAATGAAATTACTGGTATCAAATTAGAAGCTGGTAAATTCTATATCCAATTTATCGGTGGAGACTTTGAGGAACCGCAAGAGTTTTGGATAGAGTATAACCAAACAGCATTTAATGAGATGTGGCAATATGAGTTTAGAAATGATTTTACCTACTCTATATCACCCGATGAATTAACACTTGGCATGCTTAATGATTTATTCATGAGTGCTTACTGCATGATTAAGGATCAGTCCTATACTTGCAAGCACATGGGGGAATAATGTGATCCAATATATCAGGGTATGTTCATTTGGAAATTATGAATTTGGGTATTATCAATTTCCCACTGGAGGATGTAAGGACGAATACCAAGTGGTAGCTCGTCTTTGGCTAAGAGAATTCAACTTCTTAGACGAACGCATCTTATCCTATGAGGATTCGACTCGAGAAGCAATTGAAAGTCTTTCATTTTATGTGGAAGAGGGGTATACATTCCATAACTGTTACGGAAAGTATTCATTTTCAGGTGGGTACCAGCTCGTACAATCAGATTCAGGTATTATGCCTGTTTTGCTGAGTATGGTTTAAACAAAAAGACTGTAAAGGTCTTGTGGCATATAAAAGAGGTTTTGAAGAAATTTTCTTCATGCCTCTTTTTTTTACTTTAAAACATTATTGGAGGTTCAATCATGGAAAATCAAATGTCTTTATTTAGCGTTGAAGAGAGTAATTTAGCGGTATTAGATATACGTTCGGAGCAACAAATCAATAAGAAGGTTTCGTACGATGTGGGCGAGAAGATCGGGTTGGCACGTAAAGACTTAGCGGCACTTAGAAAGGGATTTGAGGATAATCAAACTTTTTCTGCTTTAGAAGAGATTGAAAATATTAGCTCTGTCCTTGCTGCTCAAATTATAACAAAATCTGAACTATTTAAAAGCTTTTCTTTGGAAAAAGAGAACGAGAATTGTACAAAGCCTTCTGTTGCTCGTGCCAAACAATTGATCATCCAACGAGTAGATGCTACTCCAAGTGGTGATTCAAAAGAAAGCCGTGAGCAATATATGAAGGCTGCGCAATTTGTGCTTCACCGTTTTGACATGATTAGAGAAATGGAAGACTTATATTCATTTATTTCTGACGTTTCTACTATCATTCGTTACGAAGGCAGAGACTGCTCATTTTATGTGAAGAGAATTGATGAACTGCTAGCCATGCAAAAGGATCTAGAAAAAGGGTCAAAGGATTATGAAAAAATTAGTAACCAGTTAGCGAACTGTAAGACCATTATGAGAGGTATCGAAAGGGCAAACCGTTTAGGTTTAAGCAGCTTAGGAAAGAAGTTTTGTAACCTTTTCAAAAGCCAAACAAGCTACGGGAGTACTATTAGGAATGCTCTTAAGGTTGATTCCTGGGAGGATTTATTAGGAAAAAAAGAAAAAAAATCTACAGGGAAGAGAAAGCCTGTATGGGAGCGGACATTACCTGAGCGACCAGATCGTATTGGTGGTGCTCAAAGTCCTGTAGAAAAACCCGAAGATTTAGTACAGTTCTTTGGCTTTCGTGGAGTTGAGTTCGGCCATTACGTCGATGATTCTAAAGCAACTGAACATCTTCTTCGTTCATCAGAAGCGATGATGGATCTTGCTGAATTACTCGAGGTAGGTTATTCGTTTGTATCTCTCGATGGAACGCTTGCCATGGCCTTCGGAGCTAGAGGAAGAGGCGGTTCTGCCCTTGCGCACTATGAACCGTTTTCTAACGTCATAAACATGACCAAACAACGTGGTTGTCTTGGAATCTTTGCCCATGAATTTTGGCACTCATATGACAGTTACCTCTACCGCCTAAGCCATAACGGAAAGTACGGAAAGTTAGACTATGCTTCAAACCCAGATACTTTAGGTTCACACATTGATTCTTTGGTATCCATTCTGTTCTCTGAACTAATTGAAGTGATTAAGAAAGGGAAAAGTGTAGCTTACTTTGAGAATACGAATGACGATAAAACCTTTTGGAGAGGTACAGAATTTAAGTCTTGCTATCGTCGTCACAACGGAGATTTATTGGCTGCTATGACTGAAAAGGTTGAATCGGCTAAAGCTCAGCTAGAGTCAGATATTCAATTCTATTCACGTGTTAGCATCCATGCAGACCAAAGAATCGAAAAAGCGAAAAAAGCTTTCGAGAGAAATATAAAAAAGTTTGCTCAAGCCTTAGCTTGGTTTCATGAGCAGCAAACAGGTGAGCGAGTGGATAGAATTCCATACCCAACGGATAAGTCTAACTACTATCAAGCTTCCATCTCATTAGACAAGGGGAAGGTAGATAAGTATTGGAGTTCCAATGTGGAGCTTACCGCTAGAGCCTTTGAATCCTATATCCAAGATAAGCTTGTAGCAAGCGGAAGAAGAAGCGATTACCTCGTAGCAGGGACTCGTACAGATAGCATAGCTTTTCCTATGGGAGAAGAGAGAACAGCCATTAATGAAAAATTCGAATTAATTTTCAAGTATCTACGTGATATTGAAATTTTAAAATAGGGGGAAAAGTGTATGACGTATTCATATCTATGTATAGGTTGTAATCAAGGACTCAAATACAACGGATTTAAGGGCCAACAGGTGGTTCTAAAACATATCCGTCATGGTGAGGTAATAGAGAGTATTCAAGGCGAATATGACGGTTATGGACAGGTCATAAATGATAGCTGGGACAGTCTAAAAGAGGTTCAATGTTCTCTATGGTGCTTTGAGGATTCGACCGATTTTAACAAAAAAGTCTATCAAGGTCAGTTAATGAACTGGATTGATTTTCGTATCTTAATAGCAAAAGAACGAGGAATCGATATGGTACCTGGAGACAAAGCATGGAAATCGGGAGATGAACTCACTCAGGAAATGATAAACGAGTGGAAGAACATACCCAATATTCCTGTTGAACATCCACGTTCGGGGATTGAAGCATGGCATTTATCTTGCCATGAATCTGCTAGCAAAGAAAAGCAGGATGCTCATATCATATCTAAAAACGACCCATATTTAGGAATGGGGGACTTATAAATGACTGCCGTTCTCTATGATGAAGAAAAGATGAAACGCTTTGTTGATAAAGACCGTTATTTGTCATTTGTATTCAATGACCTTCAAATGAGAAATCATTCCAAGTCAGAGGCCTTGTTATACATCTTCAATAGCAATGTCCTAAACGATACAGCCGTGGAAGATGAATATAACCGTTTATAAATCTATTGTGAGGACTTTCCACAAGGGAGTCCTCTTACTATTAGGAGGATATAAAAATGAACTTAAAATTAAAAAAGGTATACAGTGTATCAAAAAAAGGGAAGCCCGAGAAACCAAGACTGTTTCTTCAACATTTAATTTGTGAGGCAGCAGGATTCGAACCAAAGGGTGAAATCTTCATTCATACATCGGAAGAGAAAGAAGAGATCATTATTCAAAACTATCCGTTTGAAAATGAAGAGAACATTCATACAATGCATGTATCCTCAAGAAAGAGTAAACTTAGTCAGCAAGAACGACCTCTTATAGATACGGCAGGTGCAAAATATGCTTTTTTAGACATAAACCAGAAAGTGGAGATGAATGTTTATAGAAAAGGGAATAAAGGAAGAGTCGTCATTAAACCGCTTGAATATAAGTTGTTTGATAATTCTACGATTCCTACTCCGAAAGACCAACGTATACGTTTTTTAAGTGTGTGTGCGGGAGCGGGTGTAGGTACATCAATTCTTCAATCTACAAATTATTTTTCGCCAATACAAGAGATAGAATTGGAAGACGATAGTACAGAAGTGCTGCTTCATAATTTTCCTAATACTATGGTATTCAATGGAGATCTGAGAGATTGTATGGATGTAGCGGAGGTTGATATGGCATTCGTTACTTTACCTTGTAATGAGCATAGCTCGTTGGGTTTTGGCGATGCAGGGGTAATGAATGATTTAGCATTAGCCACTTCCAAAATTATACAATCATCAAAGGCAGAGGTCTTGTTTTTTGAGAATGTACCATCTTTCTTCAGGAGTGCAGCTTGGGCTACATTAAAGTGTCTTCTCCAAGAGGATTATCCATTTTGGGCTCAAAAGGATATTGAATCTTGGGATTTTGGTAACATATCCATGAGAAAAAGAACGTATTCTGTAGCATTTAAAAATGAAGAGAGGTTTATTCATTTTCAATTTCCTACAGCTCCAAAAGGAAGAAGGAAGAAGTTAAAGGATTACTTAGACCGTTCGGGTGTGGTGCATGAATGGAAGTCAGTAGAAAAATGGATGGAGTCCTTTAATAGTCGTGGTTCCTCCTGGAAAGATAGAAGTCTAGATTTAACTTTCGTTGACAAGGCCGTTGAACGGATCGCATGTTTGCCTAAACGTTATACCGCTCAATCAGCCTCTAATAGTCACGTTTTAAGCGATGATAGAAAGTCGTTTAGGTTTTTATCTATAGACGAGATTAAACGCATTCTAGACATTCCAGAATCGTTTTCATTTACAGACAACATACAAAAGATAAGAAAGTATGAAATGTTGGGACAGTCTGTTTGTGGACGTGTAATTAAAGCCATCGCTAATCGCATAGCATATACATTTATGAAGGTAAAGACCGTTGCTACTGAAAAGGTGAAATCGATTCAAACCAGCTACAGTATTAATAACGGGGGACAACTCGAATTATTACTAACTTAATAAAAAGTAATTTTTAATAATTACTTGGAATTGCATCAAAATTATCTGGAATAGATTTTCACAATTATCCGGAATGATAGTTATATCATGGAAATTAGAGAAATTGAGTTAAGATTTTTTCCACTTAATTATGAAAAACAACTAATGATTAAAGGGTTAGGAGAACTCTATTCCTGCCAATTATGAAAAATTATTCTCTAAAATTTGTGTCATATCTAAATTCAATTCCGCTTTATTATGAAAGTTAAAAAGACCAAGGTAATATAGTTCATACTGTATACCATGGTCTTTTTTATTTGTTTATGTTATCTTTTTTTTATCTAAATTTGTCATAGATTTTAATATAATTTGTCATTTGAATTTATGTAAATTTGTCATTAATATGTACAAGAATGTTCAGTGCAATTAGGAAACGAACAACTGATTTCAATAAATTCCCCCTCGTTTGCTAGGAGAGTGCAAGGATAGTTATACAGCTTCAATAACTTCACAACCGTTTCATTTTTTGGTTTAACTTCACCTCTTTCATAATAACGAATTGAGTGGACTGACATACCAATAGCATCGGCAACTTGTTTTTGGGTAAGATTTTTTGCTAGTCTTGCTAGTCGTAGGCTATTACCTAGTGTAATGGTAATCATACTATTATTTCCTTCTTTACTTTTAAATGGGTATATTATGGGCAAATATTCCTATATGATATTTACTATAAATCATGGTTTAATAGATGTATATAATTTATTTGAATATCTCAAAAGGGAAAAACCCTAGACAATAGCCGTACACGTATACGGTTTATTTCGTCTAGGGTTTTTTTTATTGGATTTCCATAATTTATTCGGCCATTGCTAAAAAAATTATATTAGATTAGTAAATTTATTTTATTAGTCTACCGATATTATTGATACTATGGAAATTAAACGACACAATAAGACACAAAAAAACCCACCCGCTCATTTTCAACCATCTAAAACAGTTTGGCCGCTGACAGATGATTGAAAACTCAAAAGAGGTAGGATTTCTTACTAAATATTATGTATATATTTTACCATGAGTACGATATTTTACAAGTAGGAAACCTTCGACAACACTTGCAATTTAAGCAGCTGGTTGGGAGAATCGGAGGAGACATATATGGAAGATGAAAATCTCAATTTAAAGGGGAAAAAAGACAAACTTGAATACTTTAGATTGATTGATAACGGTAATCTATCCCCCAGACTAAAGCTTGTAAAAGAGGAAAAAGAGGAAAACTTAGTAACCCTTACTTATTGGGTTCCTGAGCAAGATAAGGTTATTTATAATGAAGATGAAGTTCGAAAGTTCTCACTAGATTCATATGGTGAAAACATCCCTTACATAGATGGGGAATTAACCATCTTTAATAATTATTTATTTGATTTTTGGTCCTATTACCTAAATGCAGAAGGACTAGCGCTTTACGGTCATTTAAAGCGGTTTGCATATGGTTCAAAAGATTTCTGTTACCCTAATTTCGAACTAATTAGCTTAAAAATGGATAAGTCTCGACCTACCATTCATAACTACTTAGATATATTAGAAAGATACGGTTTTTCATATAAATTCGGAGTGTATAATCGCTCAAGAGAGGGTGTAGAGGAAGGACCGATCTTTAAAATCAGAAAAAAAGTTCCTTTGCTAACAGAAGCACTTATATATGGTAATCCTGATATTGAGATACCAGAAGATGCCCCAGCACATATTAAAAAGGCTCTTAAAAAGGAGAAAAAGGGTTTACCCGAACGTCTCCGAAAAGAACATGAAAAATACGTTGATTCCATGATTAAGAATAACGAAAAGGTTTCTATTGAAAACAAAATTGATTTTGAAGAAATATATAAGCAATGGCAGAAATACGGGGAACTTATTAAAGCCTCTAGAAAGGAAACTGCTGCCGCATTAGATCAAAGTACTACGCTTCAAGTATCCATGGATAAATCCGAAACGATGATATTAAAACATATTAATCATTATGTGTTACAGAAGATCTCTAAGCCTTCTTTTGAGACCTTTTTCAAAGATGTTCAACTTCAAGTAAACAATGGTCAACAATCAATTTATATAATTGCACCAAATGAATTTGCTAGAGATTGGTTACAGCAAAAGTATGACTATTTAATTAAAGAAGCATTGTCGGACTATGACATAGACATTGAAACTATTGAATATAAATCATTAAGTACCTCTGTATAAAAACGGAGGTATTTTTTTGTTTTTATGGAAGGAGGTTTAAAGGTCTTTAAAGGAGTTTAAAAGATATTAAAGGTAGTTTATTAGATTTTTATATTAGGTTAAGATTTTCATAAGGTATAGGTTAAAAAAATTTCTAGGTATACCTTAATAGATTTTTAAGGTATAAAATAAAGCTCTTTATAAAAGAGTGCCAGGTTAAAAAATTTTAAAGGTAGTTAATAGGTTAAAAGATTTTAAACCTCTGGTTATGAAATTTTTAATCAGAATAAATACAAAGGGGAATAATATCTTAAAAAAAATATATAATAAGCACTACCATCCGCATTTTTCTCTATTAATCTATAGCTTGTCGAATGAGGTCATAACGAGTATAATAAGCCTATATTTCTTTTTAATTTTTTTTGTTTGCAATCCAACATAGGATTAGCGGGAATCTACTAAACATAGCAGCCTTTGAGGTTGATGGACTAATAGCTTAAACATTTTGTTTTTTGCTATTTATTTCAGAGACTTCAAGGGCTTTTTTGCGTTTATTTAGCCAATTTGATGGTGGTGTTTTCAAAGAGAATGGGATTTTTCCTATTCTCTTTTTTATATATAAAATTTCTAAAAGGGGCGCTGTTACATGAAAAAGAGTACTAGGTGGAAGAAGTATGATGGACCAAGTTTGGAAGAAAGAGTTGAAGAACTTGTGTCGATCCTAGATGAAGGAGTGAAGAACTTTACGTATTCACCCGAAGATTACAAAGCAATTCTTGAAATGAAGGCACTCATGCCTAATTATTCTTTCAGGAACCTTATGGTGGCAAAGGCTCAATACCCCAATGCTAGTTTTATAGCATCTTTTAAGCATTGGAGTGATTTAGGACGAAAAGTTAAAAAGGGTTCAAAAGCCATTAGAATCTTCAAACCCAACTTCAAGAAGGTTGATAAAAAAGATGAAAATGGTTCGTCCACAGAGGATTATCAGCTAGTCGGTTTCGGTACCGTTCCTGTTTTTGCCTATGAGCAGACAGAGGGTGACGCACTTCCAATTGACATGGTACGCATTAAGCTTGAGGGTGATTGTCCAGAGGCACGAGAAATTATCAAGTGCGCTGAAGAAATTGCTTTAATAGATGATTGTCCTGTAACTTATGGTGATGCGGATGGTGCTAATGGTTATTATCGACCATATACCCACGAAATCGTTGTTAGCGACACGCTTAGTATTAATCACCGTTGTAAAACACTTGTACATGAACTAGTACACTCAAGAGTCCATAGGTATGACACAAAATCCTCTTCTAGTGAAAAAGAAGTAGTTGCTGAAGGTTCTGCATTTGTTGTTTGTTCGTTCTTTGGTCTCGATACATCTGACTATTCTTTCCGTTACGTTAAGTCATGGAAAAAGAACGATGATGACTCCCTTGTTAAATACGGATCCCAGATATCAGATATCTCAGGAAAAATAATTAACGAGTTTAGAGCCTTGATGGAAGGACAGGAAGGACAACTTCAACAGTCAGCTTAGAACTACACAGAAAGGAAGTGCTTCAAAGGTGAGTGAACTACTATCTAGTCACCTTGAAGAATATGCTGGACATAAATTTTACGTTGAGCATGTTTCAACAATACCTCTAGGCAATTGGTTTAGAGTTCATATGAGCAACGGTGTTGCCCATAACTTAACTGTTGGCTATGCAGAATCCATTGAAAAAGCAAAACAAGAAGTTATTGAAGCGTTTAAAGAGCACTTGGACAAAGTGATATAAATCAGATTCATAGAGAAGTGTAAGACTCATTTATCATGCATGTTTATATAAAAGCTTGGAGATAAAACAATGTAAATAAAATTCAATAGGGAGGTGTATCCCTTACCTCATAGTAGATAAGGGAACGCCATTCGGCTCCTTTATCTATTTTTGAGAGGGGAGCCAGAATGATTAATTGGAATCAAATTGAGGAAACAAATGAAAACCCAAAAATGTTAGAACTTTACTTAGACCAAGCTTGGCAGAATGCTTTTTGTTATGCGCTTGCGGTAGAAGAACCCGAGAAAGAATGGCAATCAGCTAAACTTCTGATGACCATTATTGCTGGGAGTGATTCAACATTACAAGCGATGAAAGCGTCTGTTGATATTGGAAGTTCAGGCATTTCCTTTGGGCATGGAGAAAAGCAACTAACGGATTATAAATTTGTCTCTCAGTTACGTTTGTATACCGATAAAGGCAAATATGAGAGCTTCAAAATGACGATTAACAGTAATCGGAAAGCCGTTGCTATCGTGCATGATGATCTGTTAGGGAATGGAGATTACATCCTTTCTTTTGAAAACGATGCTGCAGAAGACTTACGTCAGCTGTTAGGTGGCGGTAAATACGGACTTAATATCTTACCTGAATGGAAAAATATCATTTTGGATGAGTTTGTTAGACGTGGATGTATTGAAGAGTTGAAGTTTTATTATGACCCTTCCTTATTTCCAAATGGATTTTCCATCTACAAACTTAAGTTCAGCGAAGAGAATGGAGAACAAGAAGCAGACGACATTATCTCTGACATGATAAAAAAGGGAATGCTTAAGTTTCCTAAGGCAGGTACTGGCGCTTCAGTGGAATCCATTGAAGATTTAGGCACGTATATGACGAAATTTATGGACGATATGGTCAAAAAGGTTTCAGATAGGGTAACACCGATTCATAACCCAATTGTAGATCCTGTTCATCCACAGATTTCAACATACAAACGTGAACTATTCCCAGTACAAGCTCATGTGAGTACTGCGATTGCAAAAGTGTTAAAGAAGCAGAAAGTGGCGTTAATCCAAGGGGAGATGAGTACTGGCAAATCAACAATGATGACAGCCATTCCAGATGTGATAGCTGCAATGTCCAACAAGAAGGGATATTTCGCTTGTCTTATGTGTCCTCCTAGTTTAACCAAAAAGTGGCCAGAGGAAATCATGGAAATTATTCCGTATGCAGATGTTCATGTGATAGAAAGAACAGATCAATTGATTGCTTTCCATCGAAACTGGACATACGCAGGTAGACCAAAACCACAAAAACCGACCTTCTTTGTTATTTCGTTTACAACGATGCGAGGTGATTGTGCAACGGTTCCAGCGGTGCATTACGAATATAAGAAAACCCATGTTCAAGAGGAAGAAAAAGAACTTCCGTATCGCGATGGTTACTATTGTCCTTGTTGTGGCAAAGCCCACCAAGTAGTCGAATCAAAAGAAACCACGATCGACGAAGACGGGAATGAAGTAGAAAACCAAGTGAAACGCACGATGCAAGAGCATGAATTCGGAGAGTCAAGAAGACTACAAAACTCTAAAAATCCGGCAAACGCATTTTGTTCTGAATGTGGAGAAAGCTTGTGGACGAAAAAAGTTCCTACTCGTTATGAATCAATTAACGGTTGGCTAAAGCATGAAAAGAATGTGAGCCATGCCTTGAAAGATAAAAACCATAAACTAGTAGAGCAGATTCAGTTGTCACAACCGGAAGTTCCGAAGCAACAAGGGAACCCAAGAAGAATTGCGACAGTCGAATATATTCGCCGTAAGATGAGATGGTTCTTTGATATTACAGTGGTTGATGAGATCCATCAACGTGCGACACGTTACTCTATAAGTGAGAAATTCATGAAAAGAGTGGCTTAACCAAAGTTAAGTACAACTAATAAATTGAAATTGGGAATGAAGCCGTCATGCTGCGCTGAAACCAATTACCTAATACTCCTACATGCTTTTAAATCTGGTAGTGATTAAGAGTATGAAGCTAGGTAAAGTCGGCCGAATTTAACCTAAGTCCATATGGATATGGATAGAGATAGGTCGGGGTGCTACAAAATGGCTATGGTGAGAATGCTTCAACAGAAGCTGACGAATCTGCGAATGAAAGGGCCTAGAGGATTAGCTTAGAGGAAACTCTTTGCACCGCAACAGCGGGGTGAATTACCGATTAGTAAAATTGTTGGTTATGAAAATCGGGATGACTGGCTAAGAAGTCATAAATTCACAGGTTCAAAGCAGACACCTAAGGTCATATGTATAGCTAGATTTATTGGAACGTGGAAAGCAACAGACTCCTATTAAACGTCTACCACCGGGGAGGTTGCTATAAGGCTCTGCCGAAATGCATTTACTGTTGTGAGAGTAAGGGCACAGTACCTTTGAAATTATGGAAACATAATGGAGGGATAGCCCTAAGTCTTGTGAAACACCAACTATTTGATTAAAAGTTGTAGCTCATATTTCGGGTAAGAAGGTGAGTAGTAATATCAGGAGTTGATATTCACACCGATGAGCACAAGGGTTACTAGAAATAAAGTTTATTACAATTTCAGTGAAATTCAAAAAGAAC
This sequence comes from Robertmurraya sp. FSL R5-0851, assembly GCF_038002965.1. Taxonomy (NCBI): domain Bacteria; kingdom Bacillati; phylum Bacillota; class Bacilli; order Caryophanales; family Bacillaceae; genus Robertmurraya; species Robertmurraya sp. FSL R5-0851. The sequence goes on from NZ_JBBOOE010000002.1 coordinate 74,077, forward strand.
TTTATGAACAAAGTAAAAGAGGTAAAACAAACTTTAAGGATCTAATGGATCTGATTTTATCAGATGAAAATATACTGCTTGCCTACAGAACCATTAAAAGTAATACAGGTTCAAAAACAAAAGGTACAGATGGATACAACATCATGCACATCGGAAAGTCAGACCAACAAACTTTCATTAAAACAATGAGAGAGATTGTTACTGATTATAAGCCTAAAGCTGTCCGACGGGTCTGGATACCCAAAGCAAATGGGAAACAAAGACCTCTTGGGATTCCGACAATAAGGGATAGAATTGTTCAGCAGATGTTTCTTCAAGTTCTAGAACCTATCTGTGAAGCAAAATTCTATAACCATTCATACGGATTTAGACCCTTAAGAACTACCAGACATGCTGTAGCCAGGGTACAGACTCTTATAAATATCAATAAACTTCATTACGCAGTAGACATTGATATAAAAGGTTTCTTTGACCACGTGAACCATAATCTGCTTATCAAACAGTTATGGAATATTGGCATCAAAGACAAAAGAGTTCTTGCTGTTATCGGTAAAATGCTAAAAGCTCCCATTCAGGGCGAAGGTATACCAAAAGAAGGCGTGCCACAAGGTGGATTATGCTAAGCTTTGCATAATCCACCTTATGCAAAGTAAAATATTATGCAAAGTAAACTTTCTAAACCCATAAATAATAAGGGGTTATATCCCATTTACTTTGCATAATTTCTGGCCTACTTTAATTCGGAAAGCCAAGTAAGCAATGCCTGATCCTTATTCCAGTCGGGAAGAGTGCTATCAATCAAATCAGGGTAAACATTTTCAATTGCCTTTCTTTTCGTCTCAGTATCTATTCTGGCGTAAATTTCTGTCGTCTTTATATCTACATGTCCAAGAAAATCACGTATGTATATGAGATTTACTCCTGCTTGTAGTAAATGCATTGCCTTCGAGTGACGAAACATATGGGGTTTCACTTTCGAAGGAACTAGGGTTGATGTTCTCCTAGCTAATTCAACATATTTTGTTATTATATAGGCAATCCCTTCCTTAGTAAGCTTGTTTTGCTGATTATTTGTAAAGAGAGGATATTCATTTTTCCATGGTTTATCCAGATTATTTTCGATAATATAGCGTTCCAATAATGATACGGAATTTTTCAAAAGAGGAACTCGCCTTGTCTTATTTCCTTTTCCTGTTAATACAATCACTGCCGGATTTTCTAAGATTACATCCCTTACTTTTATATCAATTAGTTCCTGCACCCTTGCGCCAGTATCATACAGAACACTCATCAATGTAAGGTCACGTCGACCCTTAATGCAGCCCCTTTCGGGCTGTTCTAGAAGTAGTTTCATAGCCTCTGGTGACAGATGCTCCACCACAGTTTTCTCTGCCTTTTTGGAGGGGATTGCGATTACTTTTTGAAAATGGAAAAGACCGGAAGGTTCTTCGGCCTGAACATAACGAAAAAAGGAATGAATCGCTGAAAGCCTCTGATTTCTAGTAGAGATGCTACATTTTCTAACCTTTTCTAGCCAGCCCAGAAAGCCAATAAGCGTTTCACTTGAAAGAATATCTAAAGTAATCCTTTCTGCTCGAATGTTTTTCTTTTCTTGGCAATACTTTATCAAAAGTTTAAATGTATCACGATATGATTGAATGGTATTCCTACTGACATTTTTCTGTGACGGAAGGTACACCGAAAGAAATTCCGTAAGGTGCTTCGCAAAATCAGTTGGTTTCATCGTTATCACCATCTAATTGAGGAATCATTCCCGGATACCGCGTTTCAAGCCTTAATGTAATAGATGGAAACACATCCGCAGTCAAGCGCAGATAATAAGCAGTTTCTTTAAAGGAATCGTGACCCAAATACGTTTTAAGTACTGGAAGATATACCGTTAAATCCTTTTCTTCATCAACCCATTTTTTCAGACAATGAACTGAATAAGAGTGGCGAAAGTCGTGGATACGAGGACCATTTCCTCTTCCACCATGTGAAATTCCAGCACTCCATAAAAACCTACGGAAATTTTTATAGACATTTCCGGTCGTCATCGGTCTGTTATCAAGCGCAGGAAAGTAATAATCTTCGGCACTTGGATAAGGATGTACCATTTTCGAATAAATCCGACAACGTTCCGTAAGGGACACCGACATTGGTACCAACCTGCTGTTATCTTTTTTAGATTGATTTATAGTCAGAATACCATTTTCAAGGTCAACGTCAGCTACTTTGAGAAGCCTTGCCTCGGATACCCTTAAACCGCACATATAAATCATACGAAAGAACACGGGCATAATCAGATGTCTGTGTGGACATTCGGAACAGTACTTGCATTTTTCCGTTTCAGCAAAAAACCTTTCTAGTTCATCAAAAGAATAAATATACGGTACATATTGTTCCTCCGTAGGAAAGTATCCCTTGGGGATGATATATGCTTTAACTCCAATGGAATCCAGATATTTCCCAAACTGGCGGATGACTGATGCGCGTGAACATAAATTTGCTTGTGCCTCGTAAGTTTTTTTACTACACCAGTCTAATACGATTTCTTTAGTAAGTTCAGTGGCTTGGGGATACTTTTCCATTGTAAAACTGTCAAATCGATTTAAATCACGTGAATCCCTATCATATTTATATCCAATAGCCTTTTTCAGTCCCACATGAGCTTGGATATGACTTTTAAAAGGGCCTTTATATATGATTTCACTCATCACTCAATCCCTCCTTAAAATCAAGGGAACATTCTTTCAACCTTTTGATGTCAACCTTTAAGTAAACTGCTGTTGAGTTTGTATCTACATGACCAAGGATATCTGAAATGGTGGAAAGTGGTGTATCTTTTTCGAGAAGTATACTGGCCATGGTATGCCTAAGGGAATGCATTCCTCTTCTTTTTTTTAATGTAGGAATGTGTGCTAATTCCATGTACCTTTTAATTAACTGATTTAAATGATCTCCTTCAGAAAAGGGCCCAAATGGTGCCATGTGCTTTACAAATACATAGGGGCTGTTTATTTTAGGACGACCGTACTTAAGATACTCAATAACTGCCCATCCCACCTCCGGTGTTAATGGAAGAGTTAAAGGCTGCCTAGTTTTTGATTGAGTAAATACAAGCCTTTTCTCAGCCCAGAGAAAGTGCTCCATTTTCAAATTTTTAATATCTGTACACCTTAAGCCGAGGCAACATGCTATTAATATAATTGCATAATCTCTTTTGCCCTTTGGACTCCCTCTATCAATGGCAGAGATTAACCTTTTCAATTCATCTTCTGTCCATACAGATGGAATACGGGTCTGTTTTCTTGCCTGAATCATAGGCGTTTTTGAAGCAAAATCAATCTTTATTTCTTCTGTAACTAGGAGAAAGCGGAAAAAGGCACGCAAGGAACAGATATTTTGTTCTACTGTTTTGTATGTATATCCCGCCAAGGTTTTAATGTAATCGTTAATCAATGTAAGATTGATTTCTTTACAATCTTTAACTTTCTGCGAAGAAAGATAATCCATGAATCTAGCAGATTGTTTTACATAATGGTCTATTGTGGCTTTGGAATAATCTTTATTTACACAGTATTGCTTAAAACGGTTACTAATTTCGATAAAGTAAAAATCCGTAAGGATTTCCTTATGCTTATAGTAGCGACGTAAAATAGTTGAGTGTAGTTGAAAATCACCAATCATTCGAATAATTCGAAGTTCTTGAGTCTCTGACTGTGTAAGAGATTTATCAAAATCTTTTTCGAGGATATGAAAGTATTTTTCAACAAACTTAATTCCCAACCCTTCCGAATAGTATGTTTCACCTTGTTCATGTGCAAATTGGAGCAGTTTCTGCCATCTACTTCGGTAAAACCTCATAGATCCCTCGGTATAGCCAAGCCGAATCATTTCTTGTTCTAGGTCCTGAATTAATGCATCCAACGGTTTCTTTTGCATATGTATTTCCTCCCAAAATGATAATTTGAGCATCAAGCTCATAATTCATTTTCGGTTATTATGCAAAGTAAATAGACTAGAATCGTTGAATTAATAACTTTTTTATTGGTTACTTTGCATAATCACTTTCTTTGCATAAGGTGGAATTCTCTCACCTCTTTTATCGAACGTTGTATTAAATGACCTAGATAAATGGGTGGCCGACCAATGGGATACTTTCAACACTGAGCACAAATATGCTGGTAATGATGTAAAAATCCGTGAACTAAGAAGAAAGACCAAGCTCAAAGAAGGTTACATCGTACGATACGCTGATGATTTTAAAGTTATGACTCGAGACCATAAGACAGCATGGAAATGGTTTCATGCCATTAAAGGCTATCTTAAGGATCGACTCAAACTTGATATTTCACCAGAAAAATCTAAAGTGATAAATCTTCGTAAACAGAGCTCTGAATTTCTTGGTTTCAAAATAAAGGCTGTACCAAAAGGAAAGAAATATGTTGCAAACAGTAATGTGTCTGATAAGAAAAAGATTCAAATCAAAGAAACCCTTAAAGAACGAATAAAAAGGATACAAAAACAACCTACTCCCGAAAATGTGAGGATATACAATGCAACTGTATTAGGCGTACATCAATTCTTTAAGTATGCCACACACGTTGTTCACGATTTCAAGGATATAGAATATCGGCTCTTAAGAACTCTTAAATCTCGGTTATCGAAAGTAGCTAAATATGGATTTCCAAACAACTTAAAAAGTAAGTCAACTTACCTTAGGTTTTACAGTGGAAAGAGAAAGACACACAAGATAGGGGACAATGATTATCTTTTCCCTATCGGCGAAATTAGGACAACATCTAATTTCAACTTTACTCAATCCCTTAATCCATATGATATGTCAGACCATTTTTCTTGGGATATAGAAATCATTAAACTAATGAAATCTCAAATCCCAAGTCGCTCGGTAGAATACATGGATAACAGACTATCAGTCTATTCCATGCAAAAAGGATTGTGTGCAATTACTAAAAAGCCCTTAAAAGCTGAAGACGTACATTGTCACCACAAACTACCAATCTACTTGGGGGGAACGAATGAATTCAATAACCTTGTTGTAATACACAAGGATGTTCACAGACTCATCCACGCTACTAATACCGATACCATACAAAAATATTTGAGAGTCCTAATGCTTAACTTCACTGAATTAAAGAAGTTAAACCAACTAAGAAGCCTTTGTAAACTTGAAAAAGTAGTTGCTGTGTAGCAAGATGGAACGCCGTATGAGTTGAAAGGCTCACGTACGGTGTGGAGCGGGGGAAAAGGTCAGTCTGAAATGACTGTTTGCGGAGGAAGTTATAAATAACTATCCAAAGACTTACCTATCGCTATTTAAAGCTGGTCTGAGTGCCCAGGGAAATTCATTGGGCAGTATCGCTGCTGTTTCTAAGAAAGTAATTGGCGGAACAGGGACGCTCTTCGGTGGTAAAGCAGAAGATGTCTATTACACTCTTTGGAGATTATTCCCTCACCTTATGGTTGAGAATGGATTCGCGTACACTGAGGTAAGAAAATGGAATGAAAATTTTGGGAATATCGAGACGACTATTTATGGTTCTGATGATACTGGTGAATACAGCAACAAGCAGTCTAGAGGTGGTGTGACAAGAAAAACAGAGAAAGTTATGCCAGGGATTTCCCCTTATGTTTTCTCTAAGTTTCTTGTACAAAACTCTGTACTTGTAAGACTAGTAGATGTATGGCCAGATCCGGTGGAACTCGTGAATGTCCCTACTATTCTTGTAGATTTGGAAGAAGAATTAAAACCTCACTACAGAAACATGGTCAATACATTCGAGCATGCCATTAATAGTCGAGATGATGGTTATAAGCTATACATGCCTCTTACTCAAAACGGCATTGCCTATCCTGATAATCCTTTTTCTTTCCCAGCTTTCTCGATTAAAACTGAATCTGGTCACAGAGATTTAATTTGGGAACCAGAGAAGTTTCCTGCAGAACACCTCTTAAATAAAGAGAAAAAGCTTCAGGAAATCATCAAAGGAGAACTGGATGAAGGAAGAAAGAGCATTGTTTATGTAAGGGATACTGGTTCGAGTGTAGAAGGTAGAGATGTGCGTCCACGATTAAAAATAGTTCTAGAGCAACTTGGTGCGAAGGTTTGTATCCTAGATACATCTACGGTTAAAACCAATAAGCGCAGTGAATGGTTGAAACAGAAAATTGAGAAAGAAGGATACGATGTTTGTATCGTTTCACAGGCACTTGTCGAGGTTGGTCTAGACTTGCTTTGTACTCCTACACTCATTTTCTATCAATTCAGCTGGTCTCTCTTTACGATCAACCAAGCAAGTAGAAGAGCATGGCGTATCGGTCAAACCGAAGAATGCAGACTCTACTATTTGGCTTATAAAGATACGTATCAAGAAACCATGGCTATGCTTATTGCTCAAAAGAATAAGGCAGCGGGTGCAATTAACGGAGAGGCTTCTTCAGATGGTCTTAACGCAATGTTAGGTTCAGATGATGCAGATCTTCAAACAATGTTAATTGAATCTATAAAAAAAGGGAAAGTCCTTAAGGGAAGTACAGAAGAATGGACAGCGGAAGCTTCCGATCGAGCAAGAGAAATTCTAGCAGGAATCGGCAAGAAGAAGCAGAAAGTGCTAACACCTAAAGAACAATATGTTGCTTGGGTGAATCAACACATTGAAACGGATTCTTCTAAAAACGTACTTATTCGCAAATCATCAACCATTATAAGTCATATTGAACAAGGGAAGATTAATGGGTTTAGCTTCGTAAACGGAGTGTTAGAAGTAGATCTCATTGAAGCCTTTGGATTTGATTGTATTCAAGACGGTGAAATGGTTGCTTATTTAACAGATTATGAGAGAAAGGTAGTAGCTACTGAAGAACAAATTTCATTGTTTGAAGTTAAGGCAGAAGACAAAATAAAAACTAAAAAACGCAAAGCTCCAGTTACAGGACAATTAGCGTTTGAACTATTTTAGGGGGACCAATTCAATGACAATCACATTAACAATAGATTGTCTAGTATATGTATACTGGCTGATCGAAAACTATGTATTTGTAAGAATTCAAGAGTTAAAGGTGCAACAGTACTACGATTATCATGAACGTTTAGCAGAAATGTTTAGAGATTGTAGTCAGCCCAAAGAGGCCTTTGAAAATCAATCTTACCAGGTAGAATCATCAATTGTTTCACAACCTGTATTAGCACCTGTTGTTTCTATGAAACCAGTCGCTATGCAATCTGAACTTGATGAAAAAGCAGAAGGGCTATTTGCTGAACTTCAACTAGAATTAGGTATGGATTCAGATACTGCTGTAGAAGTCGAGTATGAACCAATTGCAACCTACGTGACGGATGAAGAGCAAGCAGAATTTGATTACGGATACGAAATGGTAAGCCTTGCTGATTACGATGAATCAGGGCAAGAGTTTATCGAGGAAGGGACTTATGTCACAGCATATGAAGATGACTTAGTAGACAATCAAGAAGATTGTATTCATATGGAAGACCTAATGAGAGAAGAAGTTGTTACCTCACCAAGCGGGTATGAAGCATTTGCATCTGCCAAGATTATCGACAACATGTATGGCCCTCAACAATGGGTAGTCTCGGTCATTGGTATGGAAGAGCAATATATCCATGTTTCAGATGGGAAGAGAATTTGGATTAACGTTGGTGAAAGAGCTTCTAAGATTCACAAGAATGACGTTCTAATTTTAGATATTGTTCGACATGGCAAAGAGATCACTGTACAGAACTTAGTTCGGGTAGAAACATCCGCTACAGATGAGTACATGATTCCTGATGAAGAACGCTTCCTTAGAGAAGAAGAGGACGTTCGAATTGCTATTTAAGAATAATTCCCAATTGTGCGACTTTTTGTCGCCTTTTGGTGTAAGGACGGGAACAATTTCCCTTACTTACACCAAATGTGGTAAACATTTGGTATTGAAAATCTTAAAAAATACGGTCTCGACAAAACTCTGTAAATTTTTATATATTTTCGACACAAAACGACAAAAAGCAGTAGTAAAATAGGTTTATAATGATTTCACTTGCGTAGGATAATAGTCGCATATTACTTGTAAGTTTTGGAGATTGATAATTGTGCAATACGTAAAAAAGACAATTACAAACGAAAATAGATACAGAGTTATAGAGAGATAGTCTTTTTTCATGCAATACTACAAAAATTATTAGCAAGGAAGAAAGGGGTCACCTATAATGGCCGCACCAATACTAACCGAAACTCACATTGAAGAAGTGAGCCAAACTATTAGAAGTAAACAACTGGGTATTAACAAAATCGAAATTGGATACAAGAAAGGGACTGTTTACATAGAGACTGCAGGAATTGAAGGTATACCACAAGCAGACACATACTATGAGAATATTGAAGACCACCTAGTATTCTCTGATCTATCTTGGCTTGGTCCAATCTGTCATCAACTTAATGTGAATCTTGATGCGACTATTGCTGTAGATCCAGAGGGTGAATTTGAACACAACTCTATAAAAATTGGAATGTTAACTACATTCCCTGGTGAAATGAATTCACCGCAAATTCTTAGAAAACTAACACCATTATTAACAAGACTAGTTCCTTTCCGCAATTACTTGACTCGTGTGGAATTTGTATGGCATGGAGGATCCTTAAGTAGTATCCGATTCTCTATGGATTTAGATGGGAAAAAGGTAAACACCATTTTAAGTAATGCATCTGTACCGAACAATCAAATTCTTCGACAATGGGCTTCGACTATTGACCATACAATTGATTCTAACAAGGGGCGTTATAAACACAGAATCACATTACCTATTGTAAATGGGAGAATGAATACAGCAACATATGAGACTGGGGTTTGCTTTAAATTTGATGCTAAAGGTAAAAAACTATGAGTCGTTTTTTTCAAACGGGCTTCACTTCAGTCATAATCCTTTTACTTTTACCATTGTCCGTTAAAGCCAGTCCATTACAGATAGGGAAAAATAATGGTCCAACCCTCAATGAACAGTTAGGGGTTTGGAACGACGGGGTAAATAATCTTGCTCCTACTATCTCTAACTTATTCTCAGCTATATTTACTCTTATGTTCCTTTTTGGAGCGGTTCGCTTAGGCTATAGTATCGTTACTAAGACAGGACAAGTCATGAAAGGATCTACCGGTTTATTAATCTGGGTACCTATTACTTTTTTCTCCATACGTGTTTTAATGCTCTTATTGTTTACAACAAACGGAAAGGGTGTTACATTATTAGCAAGTGATTTTATCAGATTAATAACCGCTACTAGTTACTCCACGGTAGACTGGATGATTTCTATCGGACTTATATTCTACTTGTTCTTCCACTTGATTAAACATCCTGAGTTCGGGAGATGGAGTAAGCGGATGTGGGGCATAGCTGCCGTACTTACATTACTAACCATTCTAGCTCCAATAGTGTTAGGAGCTGTTTAATCTAGTTTGAAAAGGGTGAATGTTATGTTAAAACTTGTGATAGATAATAAAAAAGAGGAGTGTCCAACTCACGATTTAATTACTTGCCGTAATACTTGTGAATACTATGATGAGAAAACAGAAAAATGTTCAATTCACCTTGAAGTTGATGTCGATAGTGCTTACGATGCAGCGAGATGTGGCTTCTTCTTACACAAGAGCATGACCTTACCTGAATCAAATAGTAAAATAATGAACACTAGGTTTACTTTAATTGAGGAAGAGGCAGACTACCTGTTAGATGATCCTGAGATCTTTCGTGAATTTGTAGGGAAGAAAGTATATAAAGAAATGTATACATATCCGTTGGAACCAGACTTTTCTGCATTCCGAGATGATGCATATTGGTATATATCACCTTGTGGAACATACGGGTGCTGGATTGTAAACCTCTACCAAAAACCGATGGTGACTCCGAAAGATAGGGAAAGTGCCAAAATAGGTTGGACAAAGAAGGTATATAAATCTCCCATCCCTCTTCACAATCATAAATCGTCTGTACCACTTGCTTCTAAAGTGGTGTGGATCGTTGATGAAGATGGTTATGGACAATATGGCTTACTTGCTAATGGCCAGATTACGTCCCTTTCTTCACCAAAACCAAGAAATTGGGCAAAGTAATATTGAAATTACCGATACTTACAAGCTATAATAATAGTAATTGAAAACAAAGGGAAAAACCCTGTTGTGAAGGCATACCATCCGTATGTTCTTTTACAGCAGGGTTTTTTTATTTAATAGGTGGTGGCAACTATGGAAGAAATCATGATAATTAATGAACGAACTCCTTTCCAGGAAGGGTTGTCTAAGCTTCTGGAAATTAAGTTTGGTAACATGTTCGGTATAACAAAAACGGAAACTAAGGCTCTAGAGAACTATCATACTGAGAACATTCCAAAACTAATCATTGTGGATGACGTATCTACTGATACCTTAGAAGAATTTTTAAATGAAATGAGGGAGAAAGGCTCCAAGATCGTTTTACTTAGTTTGGAAGCAGATGATATTGATAACGTAGACTTAGATATCTTTAATGGCTTTTTATTAAAAAACATGCCCACTTCAGATATGCTTCATGTATTAAAAGAAATACTCGATTATAACGATATCTACGTACATCCAGACGTTGGTCAGGTCTTATTAAAAAAATTAACATCAAAATAAGTCATATAAACCACTTGATTTTGAATTTATATATGATATATTTATTTTAAATTATCATTCAAAAATCGGAGGTTATTCAATATGAAAAAAACAGTAGCTGTATTTGGAGGAAGCCAGGAGACAACTTATAAGCAAATTGGGAAGAAGCATGGAGTAGAAGTATTATTTCATTGTGGGAAGTCCCGGAACGGCGGTAACAAAAAAGAGTTTAGAAATCTGGTAAAAAAAGCTGATTGTGTCGTTATTCTCCTTGGAGCTTTGGGACATGTGAGCATGGACATCGTGAAAGAAGTATGTAAGGAACTAGGTGTTCAAATGATCACTCATGATGGAAGAGGAGCAAGCGGTGCTATCCAAAAGTGTGTCAGCTTTTTAAACACTTCAGTAGCAGCATAAGGAGGAGCAAAATGTTTAAACGAAATAAAGAGATGACATTCAAAGTTGTCAATACACATAAAAAACTAGTTGAGCTAACTAGAGCTGAGCAGCTTTTAATTGAAACTATTCGTGATATAAAGGACCTGGATGAATTTGTTAAGCAAGTTAAGAAAATGGATTCAGGACATCTTAAAAGCAGACTACTTAATGTTGCAACGGACAAGATAGCTGAACCTAAGTTATATCAGTCCTAAAAGGATTTATCAGTAACCTTCTAGGGAGATAGTACATCTCCATCCCCCCTTATAATTGTTTTTCTGTACAGGCGGAGAAAAGGAATATTCCTTATCTGCCTAGAGGGTTATTGGTTTCATTACTAATAGAAAGGTAGATCAAGATATGATAGTTAGATGTATCAATGATTGTGGAAGCGAAAACTTCACTACAGACAAACAATATATCGGAACCATTACACCTGAAGGGTTACAAGTCGTCGATGATAAAGGTGAACAGCATATTATCGCTAAACATCATCCAGCTGGTTATGAACATGACGAGTGGTTTTGTTCTCGATTTTACTTCTTAGATAAAGAGCTCCATGTCATGTGAGCAAAGGGAGGGTAGCGGGAAATGGGAAGAATGCTATTATGTGCCGAGAAACCTGCACAGGCAAGAAAACTTTGTGAACCATTTAAACATACCGATAAAGGAAATCATATAGTCATTGCACCTTGTGAGATTTTCCCTGAAGGCGCGGTGGCTATTTGGGCTGTTGGACATATCCTCGAACTTTTTGCACCAAGTGATTACTCCGAAGAATATAAAACATGGACTCTAGAGAGCCTTCCTATCATTCCTTCCGAATATAAATTAAAGCCAACACCAGATAAAAGGAAAATACTTAATAACTATAAGAAATGGCTAAGAGATCCTTCCGTATCAACCATTGTCCACTGTGGGGACCCAGCGGGTGAAGGTCAGCTTCTTATTAACGAAATCTTAACCTATTTCAGCAATAAAAAGCCTGTAAAGCGGTTTTGGGCTTCAAGCTTAACTAAAGATGCCGTCATCCGGGCTTTTAAAACGATGAAAGATAACACTGAATATGAATCTTTAAATAGGGCGGCAATCGCTAGGCAACGTGCTGATTGGGTTGTTGGTATATCAACCTCCCGTGCTCTAACTTGTTTATTAAACCAAAAGGGGATAAATAAGACGTTTTCCGCAGGTCGAGTGCAAAGCGCGCTTGCTGGTATCATCTATCAACGTGAGCAGGAGATCGAGAACTTTGTTAGTAAGCCATACTTTGACCTTTTTGCACAGTTTCAATTTGGTGAAGCCGTTCTAATGGGTAAATGGATTAGCAAAGATTCAGAGCATATTTTTGATATGGATGAGGAACTGATCAAAGCATTTGCTGATTTTTGTCAGACGCAACCAGCAAAGGTGCATTCGGTTACTCAAGAGGAAAAAAGGGTTAAGCCTCCTCAATTATATAACCTATCTGCCTTGCAAATTCATGCTAATAAGTTGTTTGGTATGTCACCTGCAGCAGTTTTGGGGTTTTGCCAATCGCTATACGACAAATCGTTATTAACCTATCCACGATCAGATTCAAGGTACTTAACCGAAGGGGAATCCGCTTGGATGCCAACCATACTTAATAATCTGTCAAAGTATGAGTGCTACCAAGAGTTAGTTAATGGAGCTACCCTAGATATATCTCAGAATAAGCGATTTACGGACAGTTCTAAAGTGAGTGACCATTATGCCATGATTCCTACTGAAGAAGCAGTTAATCCGCTTGAATTGCCGAAGGGAGAACAACAAATTTATGATTTGGTTGCGAAATCTGTAATTGCTGCCCATTACCCCGATTTCGTCTATGATTCAACTGAAATTCTAACCACCATACAAGACCAGTTTGCTTTCAAGAGCAAAGGGAATCAAACCAAACACGAGGGATGGAAGACGGTTTATAAGGGCATAGCCAGTGAAGAGAAGGCAGAGGCAGAGGTAAACTTACCTACTGTTAAAGAAGGCCAAATTGGAAAAGTTTTATCTACTGAAATAAAGGGAGGCTCAACCGCCCCACCTTCTCGTTTTACTCAAGGGGACCTAATAGGAATAATGGTGAATGCATCTCATTACTGTAAGGACAAAGGAGATTTTAGAAAAGGGGAATTATCACTCGGAACAGAGGCCACAAGAGCAAGCATTGTAAACACGTTAACTGCTCGTTATGTAAAGATTGTTAAGAACCAAGTGTTTATGCTGCCTGAGGGGAAAATACTCATTGAAGCATTAGGATTAAATAGTTACGTTACTTCTGTCTTAACTACTGGACACATGGAGCGTTATCTAAAAGAGATTGAAAAGGGAAAAGGTAATTTAAACTCTTTTGTGAAACGTACCGAAGATATCACAAGAGAAATCGTTGAACAACTAGTTAGTAATGCTGAAAAATGGGATTTTAGCGCATTTATAAAAGAAATACAAAAAGCAGAAGAAGTAGGTACCTGTAAACTATGTGGAGGGGTAGTCATCGAAAGAGATACCTTCTATGGCTGTAGCAATTACAGTAAGAACAACTGTACCTTTAGGATACCAAAAACAATGTCCGAGAAGACCATAAGTAAAGAAAATGCTAAAAAGCTCCTAACAACTGGACAAACAGCTCTCATTAAAAACTTCGTAAGTAAGAAAAAAGAAAAAACGTTTGATGCATTTCTTGCGTGGGACGAAAACCAAAAGAAACTTACTTATCGTTTTCCTAATTAATAATAATGGTTTTTTAGAATGGAGGTGATTTTATGAATTCGGCTATGTTGCATAATGGGCAAGTAATTACAGCTGCTGAGTACAATCCTGACAAACATGGAAAGAGGATATATTGTATTGATAAAGCATGCAAGACTAACATCATCTATGTTCCAGGTACAGAGTCAACCGTACCGTACTTTAAAACCACTGGAAAGAATAACGAGTCTAAGCATAAGTCAAGCTGTGGTTTTTACAAGATGTTATCCTTTGAGGAAAGCGTAGAAAAAGTAAAAGAGTACCAGTCTGAATTAATGGGAAAAGGGATCCCCGAAACAATTATCCGGTTAAATATGGCTCAAATTGATCCAGACTATCAAAAGAAGGTAATCGAAAGGGAAGAGTCCGAGAAAAAAATAAAAGATCTAAATGAAGTAAAAGTTAAACAAGAGTCCAACACACCTAACAGTATAAGTACGTTAAAAGCGATTGTAAAGCTTCTGACTTCCTATGAGCCTGATACTCTAGCAAGCATCCTAGTAAGTGTAAAAGGAAGGAAAATACCACTTTCACAGATAGTTGTTAGTGCTGATCGAGCACATGAATTAGCTAGGTCTGGACAAGCTAATGAGTCACTAAGTTATTTTGTTTATGGAACTATTCGAAAGGTCATTCGTAGAGAGAAAGTAATCTATCTCAACTTTGAGCCCATCAATAATGTTGTGTTTAGTTTAGTTATTTTCGACAAGTACTTTAAACACTTCACTTACAAAGATGAACAGCTTATTGGACGTAAAATATTGTCCTATGGATTTAGATTAATAAAGAATGAATTTAAGGGTAAGAACACATCAGAGCTTCATATCAAATCAAATAAATATTTGGAGATGCTCCCATAAACGTAATTTAGAGGTGACAGAAATTGTTTGGTTTTGTAAATAGTAAGAATGTGACACAAGCAATCGTCACAAAAATGATTAATGCCAAAGAGGAACTGAACAAACATAGCATCAAGAGGGGGTATTAATAGATGTTACAAACACTCAGAAAAGATGAAAAGTTAATGAAATCTATTGAGGAACTTCGTTTAGCTATGATAGAAAGTTCTCGTAAAAAAGGCATTAAAAACATGGATACGGTGCGTTTAAGTCAGGAATTAGATAAACTCATTCTGACTTACCAGCAACGTCATTAGTAACCAGGGAGAGGAGAATAACTTTGTTTGATATATTAGGCGGTTTAGCGGTATTTGTATTTATTATAGTAGGAATGGTATCTCCGATCATTGCTTTCTTCTTTAGAAAAAAAGGATTCAAAGCCATTTGGAAAAAATCAAACTTGCTATTATTAGGGGTATTGATTTTTATCATAACTCCTATTTTAATAGCTAGTTATTATACTGAAGAGAAACCTTTAATTGAGAAAATGGATAAAAAGTACGCACTAATAAAGAATGATTTACCGAAAGATGAAACCACTGAAAAAATCCTTGTAGAGTTATACAAAACTGGAGCATCTACTAGCGGTAACAGGAATATAAACTATGTGGTCAATAATTACAACGATAAGGATTTTAATGGCAAGATTATAATAAGTGCTTATTATGGAGGAAAAAAAATAAGTGAAAAAGAATTTGGGATGTTTTTGCTATCAAAGGAAAAAGGATACGATGACTATATAGATGCTAACAAACTTAACATTAATAGAGACAAGTGGAAAACGGTAAAGATCAAATACAAAATAAAAGGTGAGTTTTCATCATAAGGCATAAGGAATTCTTAATCCCTTCCTATGAACAGACGGCCGGCTTTAAATTTTCTAATTGGTTTTTTATATCACCTACTTTATTATTAAAAGGGTTCTGAAGATAAATTTATAAAAGGACTATTTACTCATGTAACTAGGTAGTGTCAAAACTTCTATGAAAAAGTAACCTGAGGGTTTGTTTTTCTCTCTTTTTTGTATTGGAAGTACCCGCAATCGCTCTTGACAAACACGCCAATGGTTTGAGATTCCCTTATCAAGGGCGAAGGGGACAAAAAGAAGGCATGCCAAATAGCCCTTGGTTTTTTCCATTTTAAACCATTGGCAAGTTCGGTTTGTCAAGAGTTCGCTTCGCCGATTGCTGATTTACTCAAGGGCTCTGCTAAACAAAAAAGTTAGGCTGATTGCTCAATGATCCATTCTTGTGCTAAACCAATAAGTTTAGACCATCGTGCTGGCATATTCGGGAGCTGTGATAACTCCGGATTAAGCACGGGCACCTTACCTTCTAATGCAGAGTGAGGCCTTAAAAAGTTAAAGTAAGCCACAAACAATGTGACGAAAGAAACAGAGCCGTGTTCAGATCCGAACCCGTGTGTTGAGCGATAATTACCCTTAAATGTGCGATTGAGTCTTTCAATTACTTGCTTTAGTGGTCGATACTCCGTTGATACAGGATCTTCATTGGTAAGCCCGATCGGATTAACCCCCGAATTTTGGACAATAACTCTCTTATTCTTTCATTTCCTCAGTTTTTTATTTTATAGATTTCTTTCATTATTCTTCAAAAAGGCCATGTTGCTTGACATGGAGCCTCTGCGGGCATGATTCTCCTGCCAAGAAGCCAGCTGTTTTACAACATTGGCATCGCCGAACGAGGCTATCATGCCCGCCACTCCAAATCAAGCTGATGCTTTGAATGAATACATCCATTACACCCGAACCTCCTTGATCACCAATGAATCTTGTTTTTGATAGAATTCCTTTGGTGACAAATCTAGTATACTAGAATGCATACGTCTCTCGTTGTAGAACTCCATAAAATTCATGACTTCTTGATATGCTTCTGTGTAGGTTTCAAACTGCCATCTGGATAGGCAATCGTCCTCAAAAATGCGATGGAAAGACTCAATATGAGCATTCATATTTGGTGTTCTTGGTGGAATTCTTTCGTGCTCAATTTTGGAATCTTCACAAAACTTTTCAAAAGTATGGGAAATAAACTGCGGTCCATTGTCTGTTCGGATTACAGGTTTTTCCAATTCGTCATATTGTTGGCGTTTTAATAATGCCCTTTTCAGTGTCTGTTTGACATCATCTCCAGTGCAGCTTAATCCCATATGATAGGTAATGATGCCCCTGTCATAAACATCGATGATGGACATGACAAAGAAAAAGCGATCCTCACCTTCGATAAAGCCATATTTAATGTCAGCTTCCCATAGCTGATTAGATCTTGTAATAATGCGATTTCTTGCTAGTTTCCTAGGGTATGAGACTTTCTTTTGGCGCTGTGGGCGTAAGATGCCCAATTCTTTACAAATCCGGTATACTTTTTTCTTGTTAATTTTAAGTTTGTATTTTCGCCTTAAGACCTTAGTGAGTTTGCGATAACCATAGTTATAGCAATCACCGGCAATCTCTTCTAGTAGAAATTCTTTAATCTGTTCGTCTGATATCTTTTGACCGTCCTCTTGGATCGAATAACCTGGTGCTGGACGTCCCTCACTTACTTTTTTCTCCTCAACACGATAATTCTTTTGATAATAGTATGTGGATCGAGGAATACCTATGATTTTAAGCACCTTTGAAATCGAGTAGCCTTTTTGAATCCATTTGTTAGCTACTTCATGCTTTTCAGCAAGTGAGGGTTTTTCTTTTTTATAAGATCCCTCAGGATCGCTATTTCAAGGTCTTTTTCACCTAATAACATTTTAAGTTTTTCATTTTCTTTGGATAATTCTTTGGAGTCTATATCTGGCAGCACAGCCACATCTACTTCACCAAATTTACCATCTTTGTATTCACGAACCCAGCGACTAACCATATTGGGATTCAGATCATACCGGCGAGCTACAAGGGTATTCTTCCCTGTGTCTTGGGCTTCCTTGATGACTTGTAATTTAAATTCTTTAGAATGTTTTATTCGTTTCATGATGTCAGCCTCCTTGGTACATTAAGCAGTATAATAAATATTACTCTTATTGTCCAAGTTCATTTTGGGGCTTATGAGCGATAACCTGCTTAATATCGAACTGAATATCGTGTTGGGCAAAAAAGTGTTGAGCTAAAAGATAAATCGGATTGCCGTCCACCACAAACGTAAGGTCTTTAGGAATATCCTTCATCTTCACTAAGACATCATCAATCGCACGGATCGCCGTAGCTGTATCCCGATTTGGTGATACTGGGTAAGAGAGAATAATCTTTTTCACCGCATCAAAGAAGAAAAACAAGTAATGCCAACGGCCGTTCACCCTGATATAGGTTTCGTCCCCGCAGAACTGGTCAGAAAGTTCATACGGGTAGTAATCTACGTAAGGCTTAAGTGTAAGGGCTACTGCATTCTCGTAATTTAAAATGCTTTGATGCGATATAGATACCCCGTGAACATCTTTCATCAGTGCTGCTGTTTTACGGGCCGAAAGGCCATAGTTAACATGGTAGGTTAAAATGAGCCCTAATGTATGTGGCGAAACATATAACCTTGATAAATCTACCTTTGGCTTCTGTGGAGTAGACTTAGACAATGGCTGAAAATCAATTCGAAACTGTCGGTAAATGTATCTAATCTTAAAGGCTTGAGGGTCCTTTTTAAACTGTTTCTTCTCTTTTGAAGACATACCATTCAGTTTTCTTTGGTAATAGGAACAGTCATTATTCTTGCACTTATACACGTCAAAGTCTTTTCGCGCCTTGACTTTCTCAAGTGTTTTAGAACAATGAGGACACTTCAAAATAGCCTCTTTCAAATAGCGGCTCTTTTCGTTAAAAACACAAGTACACACCTTACATTGATACTGTCCTTTGCCTCCATTATTGGCATAGAGATAATCCGATTGAGCACCGCACTTTGGGCAACTCATTGATGTAGACACCGCTGTCTTTACATTAGAACGCCTTTGAACAGGTTTTAAATGCTTACCGTTCTTCTCCAGATATTCTGTAAGAAGAATACGATAATCATGTTTCTGGAGCGCTTCGATGATCGGAAGATCATCCACCTGAAGTTTACGGTAAGGTTTATTTACAGGAGTTTCTTCAGGCTTTTCAAACATGCCCTTCCCAATAAGCAGGGTAAGTAATGTTCGAATTACCTGATCTTGATACTTGATAAATTCCATTAAATAAGTTAATAATTGAGGGTACAAACTTGTCACTTCCTAGCTTTTAGGGATTAAGTGTTCGGTGTCGTAACCTCACTTTTATCCTAAAACTATGGGGGTGGCAAGTTTTTTGCATTTAAACCCCTTTATATCAAGGATTATTAACTTTTTTAATATAAAAGTTTTGACAATACGTGTAACTAAGGAGAGGGTAAAATATGACTACACCAAACGAAGAGACACCTATTGATTTAAGCATAATCTATGACTTTAAAAGCTTCCCGGACTGCTTGTTATCAAGACCTAAATTAAAAAATGGTAAATAAATTAAAGGCCATAACATATTTTATATGGCTAATATGTTATGGCCTTTCTTATTAAAACAACGCCCTTGTTAGCTTATGTAAAATTATTCACAAACTTTATTTGTAGGGATGAAAGTCCACTGATTTTGCTTGATACATTTTGTCACGATATTCAAAAGTGATAATAACTTCACCAATAGAGTATGCTGGAGAAACTTGAGCAGTTAACCTAGCGATAAGATGTTTGTTTTCTACTTCATATTTTATAATTCCTCCAAAATATATATCTTTAAAAACATTCTCAAGCTTGATACCTACTGGACTTAAATCTACAACATATTGTTTGTCTCCAATACTTATTTTCGAGTTGACCACTTATCAAAAGGGCTATCTGACCAGGATGTAATAACAGAATTTCGTCTTTCAGATCCTTTCTCTATTAGACGTTATAAAGAGAATCTAAATCAAAAGACAAAAACGGAAAAAATATAAAAATATATATACATAGGGAGAATACTTTGGCTGACATGTTTGGATGCTTAGAATTATAATTATTTTTTTGAAACTATATATGTTGTTGGTATTAGTTGGTCCTTAATTCCCAATACTAATAAAAAAGAAAGGGGAATTTTTAAAAATGAAATTCTTTATTTTACCACCACTAATATCTGTATTACTTTTAAATTATATAGGTTATAGTAATAAGGAAAAAATGAGTACTGCTATTCATCTTGACCAAACACCTCAAGTCGAAAAATTTAAGGATAAAACAGATTTTAAATTTATAATGCCTACCAAGCTTCCAAAGGATTGGATATTAGAAATAAAAGAACCAACAGAAGAGTCAAAGGAGTCAGAGAAAATACAGCTTGTAAGATTAAATTATCTAGACAAGACTGATACATATTTAATGGTATCTATAGCAGAGACTAAATCAAATGGTAAATTAGACGATTTTGGTGAAAATCTGAAAATAAAAGGTATAAACGCTATATTTCAGAAACTATTACCTACCGAGAAGTATAAAGAGGTTACTGGAGGAACGTTAATGTGGATTCAAGGGGATACATTAATTTCTCTATTCAGCTCTAGATTGTCAAAAGCTGAGTTAGTTCAGATTGCTGAATCTATGATATCTGAACAGTAACAGTAAAAGTAAAATAGGGGAAAGTTCAACAATCTTTAATGTAGAACTTTCCCCTAACTAATCTTACTTAAATATAGAGCCGCCGTTACTATAAACTCGATATGTCCCCTCTGTATCATTGTTGGTTAGTGATTTCCAAGTCAGCGTGTAATCACCCGGTGCTACACTATAAAATGTTATGGTGCCATTGTAATCAAACGGTAAGTAAGTTGCACTAATTTCCCGTCCAGAAGCTGTCCTTAACGTCCAAACTGTATTGGCTTGCTGCCCACTATGTATACCTTGTTGAAATATTTTTGCAGAGATATTCCCCCCTTGATGATGCCATATCTTTACACCATCATAATCTCCATTATCCTGTGCCCAAATTCGAAATTCTCCACTAACAGCAGCTTCTGTTTGAATATTAGGAATTAAAGTGAAAATACACGCTAATAGAAAACTAGTGATTAAAATTCTTTTTGCAAACACCTTCATAATTATTTAACCTCCAACTTATTAATATATCCAAATTATAGAATAATATTACATTTTTTTCTATAAATAAGTCTGAATTATGTGAAAATAAGCATAAAGTCTAAGTATTGATAGGTATTTAGAGTCACTCCATCCATTCTAATCAGTGCTTTTTAACCAACTACAAAAGTAAAAAGACCACTAGTTCATGCAACTAGTGGTCATTCTTTGCGTGAAAACCATCCCTTACTTTGGAGAGCGTTAGGATGGTTTCAGCATTACCTATGAGTAACTTATTGTACCATGTATGTTTAAAAATGGAACTATAGGTGTAATTATTTTGCTTTTGATTGATCTTGTTCCTTAATTTATCAAATAGATTATTTTCACTCAAATTATCATATAGTAATTTATTTACTATTTCATGGCTTTAGGTTACAGGTTTCAACCAATTTATTTTTATCAGCTCCAATTTAAAATATCTTTTGAGTTGTTGTTTAAATGTTTGTATCACAAATGTTATTACAACGATGATACATATATAGTAGAGTTTGCGTTATCAAGACTTAAATTAAAATATCTCAAAGTGTACATATTCTATATACTCCCAAATTTAGTATAAGTATAGTTCTTTCTAATCAAAAAACTATAAATTTATTTACAATTTTTGGTTTTTATTTTAAAATTTGGTTGTCTATTTAGAATCTTTTTTTCTATAACACCATAGACTTAACAGGAAGACATATTGGGTAGTGTCAAAAGATTTATGAAAACTACCTAAAGGGTTAGTTTCTCTCCTATTTACTGGATGGAGATGCGCCGCAATCGCTCTTGACAAACACGCCAATGGTTTGAGGATTGTTTAACAAGGGCGAAGGGAACAAAAGAAGGCATACCAAATAAGCCCTTGGTTGTTTCCATTTTAAACCATTGGCAAGTTCGGTTTGTCAAGAGTTCGCTCCGCCGATTGCTGAATTAGCTTAAGGGCTCAGCTAAACAAAAAGTTAGGCTTGTCTTTGCTCTACTATCCATTGTTGTGCTAATCCAATGAGCTTTGTCCAACGTGCTGGCATTGTTGGAAGCCCCTTGAGTTCTGGATTCACTACGGGCACTTTTCCTTCTAAGGCGGCATGCGGACGCAAAAAGTTAAAGTAGGCCGTAAATAAGGTGACGTATGAAATGGAACCATGTTCAGAGCCGAATCCATGAGTGGAGCGATAATTGCCCTTAAAGGTGCGGTTAAGTCTCTCAATTATTTGTTTCAGTGGTCTATATTCGGTCGAAACAGGGTCCTCATTGGTTAATCCAATGACCTGCTTCACATCGAATGAAATCCCATGTTGAGCGAAGAAATGTTGGGCTAAAAGATAGATTGGATTCCCGTCTACCACAAAGGTCAGATTTTCTGGAATCTCTTTCATCTTGATTAAGACCTCATCAATTGCTCGAATGGCTGTTGCTGTGTCTCGATTAGGCGACACCGGATACGAAAGAATAATCTTTTTCACGGCGTCAAAAAAGAAAAATAAATAATGCCATCGACCGTTTACTCTGATATACGTTTCATCACCGCAGAATTGGTCTGAAAGTTCATAGGGATAGTGATCCACATAAGGTTTAAGTAATAAAGCTACGCTATTTTCGTAGTTCAATACAGTCTGATGTGAAATCATCACTCCGTGTACGTCCTGCATAATCGCAGCTGTTTTACGGGCCGAAAGGCCATAGTTTACATGATAGGTTAGGATCAATCCTAATGTATGTGGGGATGCATAAATCTTTGATAAGTCCACGGCCGGCAGTTCTGGTGATTCCTTGGATAACGGCTGGAAATCGATATAAAACTGACGGAAAATGTATCTCAATTTAAATGCTTGAGGGTCCTTTTTGAACCTTTTCTTTTCTTTTGAAGTCATCCCATTGAGCTTCTTTTGATAATAAAAACAGTCATTGTTCTTGCACTTAAACACGTGAAAATCTTTTCTTTCTTTTATTTTCTCGAGAGTCTTGGAACAATGAGGACACTTCAGGATGGCCTCCTTAGAGTAACGGTTCTTTTCACTGAAAAGTTCTGTACACACCTTGCATTGATACTGACCTTTATCTCCATTGTTGGCATAAAGATAATCCGATGGAGCACCACACTTTGGACAGTTCATGGCTTTAGGTACGGAAACTTTTGCATTCTTACGCCTTTGAACAGGTTTAAGTGGTTTCCCGTTCTTCTCTAGATATTCACTAAGAAGAACTCGATAATCAAGCTGTTCCAGAACTTCAATGACCGGAAGGTCGTCCACTTGAAGTTTTCGATATGGTTTATTTACGGGCTGTTCAGTAGGCTTATCAAACATACTCTTACCAATCAATAAAGTAAGCAATGTTCGAATGAGTTGTTCTTGATAGTTTATAAAAGTTAATAAATAGGTTATAATTTGAGGGTACAAATTGTCACTTCCTTTTCTAGGTTGTTGAGAGTGTCGTAACCTCAATTATCCTTAGAATTCAGGGGGTGGCAATTTTTTTGCTTATAAAGCCCTCTTAGATAGGATTTAATAACCTATTTACTATAAAAGTTTTGACAATACGACATATTGATTGGAGGGGGAATAATGAAATTCAAGAAATTGGTTGGTATCACCTTTTTATCTTTATCTTTAATGTTCCCGTACTTTTCTTCGGCCTCTGCAGAAACAAGTCAAGTTAATAAAGAGAAATATTACTATGAAAACAACAAAACAAAAGTCACTAAAGAAATTGTTCAGACAGAAAACGGCCAAGCGACGTTTACACGTAAAACCGAAGCCAACGGAACTGTGTATGCTGAGTTAATTGAAAAGGATTTCACGACTATAATTGAATATGATCCTAATACAAAAGAGCTATTTGTGAATGGTGAAAAGCAAGAGTTTGAGATAGCTGAAGTTAACGAACAGCAGAATACATCAGGAGATTTCTCTATTATGGCCGTTCCGTCAGGCGGAACATATGTTGGTGCCTTTAATTATAGTTTAAATATTGCAACTTTAACTGCATCAGCGGCCGCAGCAGCATTATCTACTGTAACTAAAGCTCCTTATAGTGGTTGTTTGGCTGCCGTAAGCGTATTCATAGGTTCTGCATCAACACTATATTACACAATTTATCAATATCGATATCCAATGAAATGTTCAGCAACTCCATATTTTAATCAAACTAAAGTATGGACTAATTCTAGCCGTAGCGTCGTTTCTTCAATAGTTGAAAGCGGGAAGTTCTTCAGCTCTCAACCTATTCCAGCTTCCTGTACTCCATAGAAAGAAGTGATATTCAAATGAACTACTTAGGTATATTAATTGGTTTTATTATTGCAGCTTTAATTTTATATTTCTTTGACAGTACAATCGAATTGCCAGCAATTATAGCTATTGCCATTGGGTTGATCGTAGGTGAGGTCATTAGAAGAATAAGAGTCAAAAATAAAGATACTTGAATATATATCTGAGTATTTTGAAGGTTGTTAATGAAATGAAATATATAGACTCATTGAACCGATCAATTGCAAAGTCAAATATCGTAATCTTACTAAAAAAGGATTGCTTAGAATAGCATCATTCGCAGAGTCGTCTAATAAAAAAGCCTTGTTACATTAATAAATGTATCAAGGCTTTGTTTTACTATCTTTCCCCTATAGTTAATTAGCAATCTGTTAGATATGCTTATATACATCTGAATATGCTATCTTTAATTGACTTCGTAGCTGCTTATTTTCACCTTCAAGTTTCTTAATACGACGTTGTAACGATTCAATAATTGCAGTTTTGCTATTCTCATTTATGTCATCTTTCTTTTTTAAGGTCGCACTAGTTCTTCCTTGTTGTTTTCTCAATAAATCGATTCTCACTCGTAATTCTTTGTGGTTATATAGTGTTGCCTTGGATATTCCAGCTTCTATAGCTACACTATTAAAGTTAATAATCTCTTTTTTCCTAACCAGACTTTTGATAGCATCATCAACTCTTTGATAGGTTAGAGCCTTTCTTGCTTCATGTATTTGCTTTAATTGTTCCTGCCTATTATACTTTGACATTTACATCACCTTTTTTTCATAATCCGATCTATTCGACCAAATATAACATTGCCGCCTTCTAAAGTGTTTAATATATCTAAATATCTGTCCAAGTTCTTTTTGTTTTTCTCAGCAATATCATTTCTTCCTCTTGTTTCTAGTAATTCGATAGTTTTTGAAGTTGTTTTTACTAAGAGGTTGTATTTTTCTATATCTAAGTCCGAAAAGCCAATTGCTAAATCTTTACATGGACTTCCACCATTACATGTTAAACATGGAGGTTCTTGTGAGTAGGGGCAATTACCATTGATCCTGGCATGACAAGTTCCATAAGGGTTATCAATTGCACTTAATTTATGATCTTGCCATAGTAACTCAAGTATATCTTCTGGTACGTCCTCGTTAGGTCTTATTTCCCGCATTTCACCATTTAAATCAAAATGAAAGATACCCTGTTTAATAGCATTTTCAAAAGCAGTTCTCTTTGTTTCGTCTAATAAACGTGCATACCTTAGAGTCATTTCTGGTGACGCATGGGCTAGTAGCTCTTGTACAGTTAAAATGTCTGTACCGTTGTTTAATAATTTCATTGCATACGTATGTCGAAATTGGTGTGCTCCAAAGTGGTAGAGATTTCCGTTCTCATCAACTATATTTTTTTCTCTGGCTAATTTATTTAGTTTTGATCGAACCCATTCTTGTGTGTATGGTAACCCTTTCCTAGTACCTTTATATCTTATAAATATAAATTTTTCGGGATTATTATCCTCTGTACTATTTTGTTCAGCAATTCTTATAAGTGATGTAATTATATTTGCTAATTCCTCATCAATTGGTATTCTATGGCCTTGAACAATTGTTTTTTCAATATCAGTAACAATATAAAACTTTCCATTTAACTTTACTAAACAGTCTTGTTTAAGTAGTAATAAATCTGAAATTCGTAATCCTGTTTTAAATGCAATCCAAACAATAGGTTGCACATCTTTATGTAAATCATTGAGTTGAAGAAAGAGTTGTTCAATTACAAAGTCTGGTATATGGTCTATTTGGTCATATGGTTTCTTTTTTTGTTTAGGTTTATCAGAAGGAAATATAAGGACCTTTACTGAACGCCTTGGGGAAATTCGTGATTCTGTCTCTTCTAAATACATTAAGAACTGTTTAAGCGCAATGATACCTTGAATAATATAACGCTCCTGATTTGATATTTTACTATTTTGTTTAGAGTATTTTGTCAACTGTTCAATAAATTCTAAGATATGTTTTCTGCTTAGTAACGATAAATCTCTCCAATTAGGTTCTTTAATATCAACAAAATTAAAAAATGAACGTAAATGTTGCAAATAACCAATCGCTGTTTCTGCTACAAGATATTTTGATATTAATTTCTTTTTAAAATAGTTTTTTAACTCTTTACGAAAGATACTATTTTTAATATCTGAAAAGACTAAGTAGGGGATAGTTTTTGATTTATTATATTTAACACCGTAAAGATTATGCAGTTCTTTAACATTCCATCTATCCTTATCCCATTCCTCTCTTGTATCACTATATTTTTTATATTCATTAAATAATCTTACAAGAAAATTAGAAAGGGTACTCCTTAGGGTAAAAGTCTTGTCTTGGTCCCTAATGTGGCTAGTTCTTTCTTTTGCATAACCTTTTTGACTAATCCAGAAATTCCATTCTCTGTCTGCTTCCTCTATGTCGAGATCGTCTAATGATTGTAAGGCAGGATACTGTTGATTAATAAAAGATTGCAATCTTCTAAAATTAGTTGAATTAGCATGGAACGTCGAGGATAAACTCCATTCTTCATTAAATACCTTTTTGTGAAAAATATATTTAAATTGTAGATTTAGTAGATTATTTTTAATACAAAAACAGATTTGAGCATTATGAGAGTATCGTTCTCGAAAGTTCTTATATTGTTGGCTGAACTGTTCTATCTCCTTGAATTTGTCTACATTCCAAGTATCATTATCTAAAAAATATGAATCTGTTTTAGTTTCATATGACAAACTACCATCATCATTAAATTTCTTTACTACATACATAGAAAGCTCTTGTGTAACAGTGCTATCAAATCTTCTTTTCTTTAAATCAATCATTTATAAGTCGTTCCTTTCTAAAGCATTAGCTAGTTGGAAAGCATGTTGTGATTTTTCCCATTCCTCTCGTATTTCTTCATCCGAAGGATGAACATACATATTCATAGTTGTTTGTATATTACTATGCCCAAGGCGTTCTTGGACCTGTTTAATATTCTTGGATTGTCTATAAAATATAGTCCCATGAGTATGTCTAAAGAGATGTGGATTAACTTTTATATCCGTTTTTGTTCTTAATCTTTTAAATAGAGACGCTACATCTTGATAGTTCATCGGTTCACCGACATTGGTTCCTTTAAGCTTAATAAAGAGAAAGTTAGATTTTATTTCATGTTCATCAATTACTTCATATAAATAATCATCATATATATCTATCAATGATTGGGATATGTGTATTTCTCGTTCACCAGTTTTCAGGGATGCCCCATTTATTAGTTCTCCACGATCAACTAATTTAATACGGTGCCCGTCTTTGTGACTAAGTACAAAGTCTTCAATAAATAGTGATAAAGCTTCACCAATCCTCAGCCCCGTCTCAAATAATAATTGAAGTAAAAATTTATCACGAATATTAGTTGTTGCATTGAGTAACTTTTGAATTTCCTCCTTGGTAAGAATACTCCTCTTTTTCTTTGGTTCTTTTAATTTCAATATATTTCGTCCATGAGGTGTTCCTTTAGTAATATGGTATAGAAAATCTTTGTACTGGGAGCCATGTTTAACAAATCCTTTTTTATTCAACTTTTCTACTAAATCTATAGATATTTCTTCATTTCTATAAAGAAAATCATAATATGCTGTAATTACAGTAATTATTAGATTGATAGTTCTTTCAGATTTCACTTTATTTTTCCCTTTAATTGGGGTAACTTTGCCTATAGATTTTGGAATTCTTAACCACCCGATAAATTCCACTAAATACTCTAGTTTAATTTTCCTATAATCTAAATCTTTTTCCTGTAGAAATTGAAAGTAATGCTTTAAAGCATAACAATAGGTCTTTTGAGTATTGCTGCTTTTTCCTTTTTGCTCTAAGAATTTTAAATACCTAATTACTGTGATGATGGGAACACCATTGTCGTCTAATAACATATATCTTTTATTTTTATTTTCAAAAATAACTTCTTGTACCCTCATAGATTTACCTTCCTAGAATTCGTTTTGTGATTATTAATACCATAACAATTTGAACATATTATACAAAATGAATTTAATATATATAATAATTTTAATGTGTAATAAAAAAGAGGAACTATATATCATTTTATACATAGTATCCTCTATAAATTATAGTATAGTTAACAAGCAGAGTGGACGCTGCGATAACTGTGGGAGAGCACATTTTAATAGTTCAGTAGGAAACGGAAAATTTATTCGAGAATGTAGTAATTGTGGAATGAAGAAATCTATTTAATAGGTAGCAAAAAAAATTCTGTACACTACTCAAAGGCGGTATATATATGAATAAGTTACTACTTACATTCGGAGCTTCACTCTTATTACTAACTGGATGTGGCGAGAGTTCTGATAAAATAGAAGAAACAAATGTTGATAAAGAAACACAAGAGCAATCCTCTACTGGAGATGTAAGTAATAAAGAAACTGTATTTGCATCATCCTATTTAAAAAAGATAAATGAACTTATTGATACTCATGGTATCTTAACAGAAGACGATAAGCTAGGTGGAAATGAAGGATTAGCCTATGTGGACCTCTTAGATTTTAATAACGATGGTACCGAGGAACTATATGTCGTATATGAGATATCTGGTGTTACCGAAAATGGATTCCCATTATACAAAGAAGGGATATGGACGGAGCAATCCGAAGAACCTCATAGCTTAATGACTAAGGATCATGGGGATTTTGGAGTCTTAAGTGAAGGTTCAATGTATGTGAATATTACACCTGATGGACAAGCATTCCTAAATGAGTCAGGGCAGCTGACAGAGGGAAGTAATACTACCACGTTTGATATATTTTATGGCCATGATGGTTTTACTATTGAGGAACTAGCTAAAGCAGAAAAACAAGAGTCATATTCGGGTAATTCCGGTGAACTAGGATATCTATACACTATAACCGAAGGGGAAGTAAGTAAAACTGTATCCGAAGAAGAGTATATTGAATTCCTTAATAAGTATGGTAAAGCAAACAGCAAAAAGATTATCAATAGTGATCAGGGATATAAATCTTTGGCGATTGACCTTACGAATAATGAACAAAAGATAAATGATTTTATTAAAAAGCTTGAAGAGAGTATTCAATAGTAACCTTTCTATCCGAACAAAATAAGGAGTAACATCAACATGCAGTTAATTTTAGCTATAATTTTATTTATTGGAGTATTTTTCTTACTCTCTAGAAAGACTAAACACTCATTCAATAATATGTCTCAAACTGCCAGGGTCGGTATATTTTCATTTATTATAGGAATTATCTTTAAATTTCTTTCAACTATAGTTGCTGTTAACAGCAGCATTATGAATTCATATGATGATTCACCAGGATTTTTTTATCATATCCTTTCATTCGTAAGTGGTACTGCCTTTATGGTTGCTGTAGGTTGTTTCATTCTAGGATTATACCGTTTCTTTTTTAATAGATAATTGGTTATGTTCAGTTGTTTATTTGGAAAATATTATATGTAATGCTATAATAAAAACCCCTGTAAGGTATATTTTATACCGCTTGGCCTCTCCTGGAGAGGCTTTTTTTATAATAAAGTACATTCATTAGTGGAGATAAGTAAAATAAGCGGTCGTAGAAAATAAGCATACTACTTATAAGGAGAGGTACATATGAATACAAATACAAAAGCGGGAGACAAAATTACATTTTCAAGAAATGGAATGATATTCGAAGGAACGATTGTAGTTGTAAATGAAAACACAGTAATAGTGGAAATAACAGAGGATGATCAAAAGCTACTTTTATTACCTAATAATAGAACCGTTGTTAGCCATTCAAATTATAAAAACTTATCTTCAAAATAATTAGGGAGGGGATATCCTCCTTTTTTACATCTCTATTCCACTAACTTATCTCCATCTTTGACAACCAGCTTGTTTATGAATTATAAAAAGCACCCATTAAAAAACTGGGTGCTTCCACTAATTAATTTAATCCTCCACCACCAGGATCTTTTCTTCTTCCACCACTCGGGTCATTCATAGTTAATTACCTCCTTATGTAAGATAGTATATATTATTCTGTACAGGTGTTCTTTAGTTTAATATTAGATTTCCGCACCTAATTCAATGTATTTGCTCAACTGCTCTCTAACATATTTTTGAGTATTATTCCTGCCATTCCTTTTTGCCATATATAAAGCTTGATCAGATTTGTTTACTAAATCACCTAACATCTCTTCAATATTTTCATCCCCGTAAATTTGTTTACTTGAAACTCCAAGGCTCAATGTAACCTGTATTTGAACATTATTTACTAGAATAGAACTCTTTAACACTCTTAAACGCAAATTGTTGGATAAAGCATATGCGTCGTCTAGAGATGTATTAGGTAGCATAATGACAAACTCTTCTCCACCGTACCTTCCAATAAAATCCGTTCCACTTAGACTATTCTTAGATATATTCACCACATGGGAGAGGACTAAATCTCCTGCTTGATGACCATATGTATCATTCACTTTTTTAAAATGGTCAATATCAAACATAATGAAGGCCACTTGTTCACCCACGACCATAGATCTAAGTTGTTCTTCACTTTTTTTTATGAAAAATGAGCGGTTAAATACCTGAGTAAGTCCATCAATTGAAGCAAATTCTTTAAGTTTTTCCTGTAATTCTATCTTTTCTGTAATATTAACGAATGAAATAATCTTAGCGCCTCTACTCGTATTTTTCTGAACTTCTATGTGAGAAAATTGTACCTGAAAGTGAATCCTTTCTCCATCTTTCAAAATTTCATAGTCACAATCTTCTCCTTGTCCTATGATTTCATCAAGTTGTTCGTTTCCCGTAATTACGGATTTTAACGGCATTCCAATGATGGAGGAGGTAAGGGCGGGCATGATTACCATCATGGCATGGTTATAATCAAGAATCACATCATCCTTGTTTAAAACAAGGACTCCTTCCTTCATCCTCTCAAAGACCGTATCCCTATAGACAGGTGTTACATTAAACATTTTATAGGAGATCAGAGCAAGAGTATGAAAGAGAAAAGACAAACTCATAGACACAGGCCCCAGATCTATCCCATATGGACTTAGGTCATTTAAATAAAAATAATTAGCAACAATAGGGAAGATTAATCCTGCTATCATCGTTAAGATCTGCATTCGAAAAATAAATAACCCTTTTTTTAGATGAACAAGTAAAGTAATAATGCTAATGACTAAGCAAAGAAATAAATATAATGCATGAAAATAAAAAAACACCCCATATTCAAATTTCACTATTGGAAATGGTGTATGAGTTCTCAAAGTAACCGATGTGTAATAGAGGTGGTGCATCTCATTGGTTGCATGCATAAAAATAGTGATACAAGGAACTGTAAACAAAACATAATAAACCCAAATAGGTATTTTTCTTCCTATGTATTCACAACACATCAAAAGAATAAAAGCTGGAATAAAAGGCATTACAAGGTACTCTAAACTAAGCCATAATTTTATTTCCTTGAGTGTTGTACTTGTTAACTCAAAGATGTAGAAAAAGGAAAAGAGTGATGATAATATCGTTACCACCAAGAATGGCTTTGCACCCGGGTTAGTTCGGAGTTTAAGGTAAGTGAAAAAGGATAAAAACACACTCAACACAGCAGCTAAAACAATGATTAAAACATACAATATTAATTCACTATTCATTTTTGCACTCCACTTATACCAGTTTATAAATTAAAGATTAATAATATCATACTCCCATTTAACAGTTAATTATTTCAAGATACAAGGAGGATTATGCTGTAAATAAAAACAAAATCTTAATACTGAAATATATTCGATTTTAGAATATACTATATCAATAGGTTAACAACGTTAATCTACCTTAACATTTCGAGATTTTTTTAAGAATGAACATATAAAACTATTATAAGAGAGTCCTAAAATGAAAAAGAAAATGAACTATTTAATCTTATTATTAACAACCATCTTTATAGTTGGTTGTACCAACGTAGAAGATGCATCCAATACTGTTATAGAAACAGATAAACAAGAAGTAACCACAGTTGAAACAGATAAAAATAATGAAAAAGAAGAAACTGTCACTACGGTTGATGAACCAGTAGTAGAGGAAACACAAACCCAATCAAATAATGAACTGTTCTCAGGATACAAACTTATTGAAGTTGATGGTGGTGATTTGTCTGGATATCGTGAACCTAACGTGGTTGTTGACATTGGTTATGGTGACCGAAAGTATTGGGCCTTCACTAATGAGTACGGACAGCTAATTCGTGTTGAGGCAAAAAATATAACACTCCAAAATCCGAATACTGAACATGTTTCATCGTCTGGGAGATACTATTCTGATGAAGCAAAGGTTCCCGGTACAGAGAGTGAAGAATTAGATGAAGGACATGTAATTGCTGACTCACTTGGGGGAGTATCTAACGCATACAACATTACACCTCAAGACAGCATTCTCAATAGGCACGGCAATCAAGCATATATGGAAAAAGTGATTCGAGATGCAGGAGGTTCTACAGATTTCGTAGCAGTGATTAAATATCCAAATACTCACACGCAAATTCCAAATCATTATAAATTCACATACAAAATACAGGGCAGAACCATTACAGACGAATTTGACAATGTAAACCCAGACGATGTGAACAAAAATTTAGGGGTAACAACAGGTACGAGTACGCCACCGAAAACAGACAATGTACCAGCAAATGAAACGGTAAGTAGTAATGAGGATGTTAGTAAAGTGGATACCAATCATAATGGAATTGTTACGATTGCAGAAGCCAAAGCAGCTGGCTATGAAATGCCAATTTCTTCTGATTCATGGCTTTATAAATATATGGATGATCGAGATGGAGATGGACTAGTAGGAGAGTAAACAAATCGAATATTTTTACTTTAATGTTAAGGGAGTTCCTTCAATAATGGAGGGACCTCTTTTTATATTCCAAAAACGC
This sequence comes from Robertmurraya sp. FSL R5-0851, assembly GCF_038002965.1. Taxonomy (NCBI): domain Bacteria; kingdom Bacillati; phylum Bacillota; class Bacilli; order Caryophanales; family Bacillaceae; genus Robertmurraya; species Robertmurraya sp. FSL R5-0851. Next base: position 107,154 of record NZ_JBBOOE010000002.1, read on the forward strand.
GGCAGTTGTGCGGCCGAGCCTAGGTCGTATCATATAGCGGGTGGGATTCCCGCCGAGTAAGAACTAGCCATTCGCTCGTAGCGAGTCTTGGAGGGCTAAAGGTAACTTTAGTCTTTAAGCGTAGACAGTTAGGAAGTGGGCCGAAAGCCAAATGGTTGAAGGGATTGAGCTCCATAAACTTTAGTAGACTGAGAGGGCTGATACCTTAACTGCGGTAGAAAGCAACATTTTATTCTTCATCAAAGGCAAGAAGAATAAAACCTCTCTGGAGTCAGAGACCTTGGCACGCTTCACATTGATATGATACGGCAACTCGGGAGACCCTACCGGTCTTTTCTATTTTTTTTTAGAAGAGTATGGTGTACAAGCGATAACAAGCAAGGAAACCAAATGCCGTGTAGGGAGTCGGATAGCAGCGTAGTACCAATGAAGTTGGGTAATGCCGATGGAGGGAAGGCTAGCTACCAGTTATCACCCTCACTAGGGACACATTAACTACACACAGAGGTAGGAATAATAATGGAAACAAAACTACTAAGGATAGCAGAATTAGCAAAGTCTCAGCCTAATATGAAATTTACATCACTTGCTCATTTATTAAATGAGCAATCACTAACACAGTGTCATCATGGATTGCCAAATAGAAAGGCAACGGGTGTTAACGGAACGACTAAAGAACAATACAGTGAAAACCTAGAAGAAAACATAATTGATTTGGTAAGTAGGCTTAAAAGCAAGAGCTATCGCCCTGTTCCAGTAAGACGAATGTATATCCCAAAGCTCAATTCAAATAAGAAAAGACCGTTGGGCATACCTGAACATGAAGATAAAATTGTACAAAAGGGAATTACCAAAATACTAAATTCTATCTATGAAAATGACTTCCTAGATTGTTCATTTGGGTTTCGTCCTAATAGAAACTGCCATGATGCGCTGAAGATACTGAATCTTTACATTGAAAAGAGAGCAGTAAGTTATGTAGTAGATGTAGATATTAAAGGTTTCTTTGACAACGTTGATCACAGATGGATGATGGAGTTTCTAAAACTTCGAATCGCTGACCCTAACCTACTGAGAATAATCAACAGGTTTCTTAAAGGTGGATACATGGAGGAAGGTAAGAAGTATAAGACAGACAATGGTACACCGCAAGGAGGATTATGCAAAGCTTAGCATAATCCACCTTATGCAAAGAAAGTGATTATGCAAAGTAACCAATAAAAAAGTTATTAATTCAACGATTCTAGTCTATTTACTTTGCATAATAACCGAAAATGAATTATGAGCTTGATGCTCAAATTATCATTTTGGGAGGAAATACATATGCAAAAGAAACCGTTGGATGCATTAATTCAGGACCTAGAACAAGAAATGATTCGGCTTGGCTATACCGAGGGATCTATGAGGTTTTACCGAAGTAGATGGCAGAAACTGCTCCAATTTGCACATGAACAAGGTGAAACATACTATTCGGAAGGGTTGGGAATTAAGTTTGTTGAAAAATACTTTCATATCCTCGAAAAAGATTTTGATAAATCTCTTACACAGTCAGAGACTCAAGAACTTCGAATTATTCGAATGATTGGTGATTTTCAACTACACTCAACTATTTTACGTCGCTACTATAAGCATAAGGAAATCCTTACGGATTTTTACTTTATCGAAATTAGTAACCGTTTTAAGCAATACTGTGTAAATAAAGATTATTCCAAAGCCACAATAGACCATTATGTAAAACAATCTGCTAGATTCATGGATTATCTTTCTTCGCAGAAAGTTAAAGATTGTAAAGAAATCAATCTTACATTGATTAACGATTACATTAAAACCTTGGCGGGATATACATACAAAACAGTAGAACAAAATATCTGTTCCTTGCGTGCCTTTTTCCGCTTTCTCCTAGTTACAGAAGAAATAAAGATTGATTTTGCTTCAAAAACGCCTATGATTCAGGCAAGAAAACAGACCCGTATTCCATCTGTATGGACAGAAGATGAATTGAAAAGGTTAATCTCTGCCATTGATAGAGGGAGTCCAAAGGGCAAAAGAGATTATGCAATTATATTAATAGCATGTTGCCTCGGCTTAAGGTGTACAGATATTAAAAATTTGAAAATGGAGCACTTTCTCTGGGCTGAGAAAAGGCTTGTATTTACTCAATCAAAAACTAGGCAGCCTTTAACTCTTCCATTAACACCGGAGGTGGGATGGGCAGTTATTGAGTATCTTAAGTACGGTCGTCCTAAAATAAACAGCCCCTATGTATTTGTAAAGCACATGGCACCATTTGGGCCCTTTTCTGAAGGAGATCATTTAAATCAGTTAATTAAAAGGTACATGGAATTAGCACACATTCCTACATTAAAAAAAAGAAGAGGAATGCATTCCCTTAGGCATACCATGGCCAGTATACTTCTCGAAAAAGATACACCACTTTCCACCATTTCAGATATCCTTGGTCATGTAGATACAAACTCAACAGCAGTTTACTTAAAGGTTGACATCAAAAGGTTGAAAGAATGTTCCCTTGATTTTAAGGAGGGATTGAGTGATGAGTGAAATCATATATAAAGGCCCTTTTAAAAGTCATATCCAAGCTCATGTGGGACTGAAAAAGGCTATTGGATATAAATATGATAGGGATTCACGTGATTTAAATCGATTTGACAGTTTTACAATGGAAAAGTATCCCCAAGCCACTGAACTTACTAAAGAAATCGTATTAGACTGGTGTAGTAAAAAAACTTACGAGGCACAAGCAAATTTATGTTCACGCGCATCAGTCATCCGCCAGTTTGGGAAATATCTGGATTCCATTGGAGTTAAAGCATATATCATCCCCAAGGGATACTTTCCTACGGAGGAACAATATGTACCGTATATTTATTCTTTTGATGAACTAGAAAGGTTTTTTGCTGAAACGGAAAAATGCAAGTACTGTTCCGAATGTCCACACAGACATCTGATTATGCCCGTGTTCTTTCGTATGATTTATATGTGCGGTTTAAGGGTATCCGAGGCAAGGCTTCTCAAAGTAGCTGACGTTGACCTTGAAAATGGTATTCTGACTATAAATCAATCTAAAAAAGATAACAGCAGGTTGGTACCAATGTCGGTGTCCCTTACGGAACGTTGTCGGATTTATTCGAAAATGGTACATCCTTATCCAAGTGCCGAAGATTATTACTTTCCTGCGCTTGATAACAGACCGATGACGACCGGAAATGTCTATAAAAATTTCCGTAGGTTTTTATGGAGTGCTGGAATTTCACATGGTGGAAGAGGAAATGGTCCTCGTATCCACGACTTTCGCCACTCTTATTCAGTTCATTGTCTGAAAAAATGGGTTGATGAAGAAAAGGATTTAACGGTATATCTTCCAGTACTTAAAACGTATTTGGGTCACGATTCCTTTAAAGAAACTGCTTATTATCTGCGCTTGACTGCGGATGTGTTTCCATCTATTACATTAAGGCTTGAAACGCGGTATCCGGGAATGATTCCTCAATTAGATGGTGATAACGATGAAACCAACTGATTTTGCGAAGCACCTTACGGAATTTCTTTCGGTGTACCTTCCGTCACAGAAAAATGTCAGTAGGAATACCATTCAATCATATCGTGATACATTTAAACTTTTGATAAAGTATTGCCAAGAAAAGAAAAACATTCGAGCAGAAAGGATTACTTTAGATATTCTTTCAAGTGAAACGCTTATTGGCTTTCTGGGCTGGCTAGAAAAGGTTAGAAAATGTAGCATCTCTACTAGAAATCAGAGGCTTTCAGCGATTCATTCCTTTTTTCGTTATGTTCAGGCCGAAGAACCTTCCGGTCTTTTCCATTTTCAAAAAGTAATCGCAATCCCCTCCAAAAAGGCAGAGAAAACTGTGGTGGAGCATCTGTCACCAGAGGCTATGAAACTACTTCTAGAACAGCCCGAAAGGGGCTGCATTAAGGGTCGACGTGACCTTACATTGATGAGTGTTCTGTATGATACTGGCGCAAGGGTGCAGGAACTAATTGATATAAAAGTAAGGGATGTAATCTTAGAAAATCCGGCAGTGATTGTATTAACAGGAAAAGGAAATAAGACAAGGCGAGTTCCTCTTTTGAAAAATTCCGTATCATTATTGGAACGCTATATTATCGAAAATAATCTGGATAAACCATGGAAAAATGAATATCCTCTCTTTACAAATAATCAGCAAAACAAGCTTACTAAGGAAGGGATTGCCTATATAATAACAAAATATGTTGAATTAGCTAGGAGAACATCAACCCTAGTTCCTTCGAAAGTGAAACCCCATATGTTTCGTCACTCGAAGGCAATGCATTTACTACAAGCAGGAGTAAATCTCATATACATACGTGATTTTCTTGGACATGTAGATATAAAGACGACAGAAATTTACGCCAGAATAGATACTGAGACGAAAAGAAAGGCAATTGAAAATGTTTACCCTGATTTGATTGATAGCACTCTTCCCGACTGGAATAAGGATCAGGCATTGCTTACTTGGCTTTCCGAATTAAAGTAGGCCAGAAATTATGCAAAGTAAATGGGATATAACCCCTTATTATTTATGGGTTTAGAAAGTTTACTTTGCATAATATTTTACTTTGCATAAGGTGGAGTAATATCTCCGATATTAGCCAATGTATATCTCCATTATGTTCTCGACTTATGGTTTGAAAAAGTGGTTAGGAAACAATGTAAAGGGCAGGCATATATAGTAAGATACGCAGATGATTTTGTATGTTGTTTTCAACATAAGAGCGAAGCCCAGCAATTCTTCCATTCATTAAAGCTTAGATTAAAGAAATTTAATTTGGAAATAGCCGAGGATAAAACGAAAATTATTTCCTTTGGTCGGTTTGCAGTACATAACGCAAAGCGAGATAGAAATAGCAAACCAGACACATTTGATTTCTTAGGATTTACCCACTATTGCGGAAAAAGTAAAGAAGGAAAATTTCGTGTGAAACGAAAATCCAGTAGGAAGAAAGTTCAAGGCAAACTAAAAGAAACTAAAGAATGGTTGAAGATTAATAGAAATAAATCTATTCATATGATTATGGATAGACTTAAACGCTCGCTCACTGGTTATTACAACTATTATTGCATGACAGATAACATCCAAACTGTTAACAATTTCAAAGAGAGACTTGAAAACTTACTATTTAAATGGCTAAACAGAAGGAGCCAAAGAAAGTCCTTTACATGGAACAAATTTAATCTCTTCCTCAGTAGATATCCACTTCCTTTACCAAGAGTTAAGGTAAATATCTATGAACTTAGAGAAGAGATTAGCTATATTCTGTAATGATAACTAGGAGGAGCCGTGTGCGTAAATAGCGCAAGCACGGTTCTGTGAGGGGGAGGAGAACAACTTACCGTAAGGTAGGAAGGCTCCTTTCTACTCGACTAGTTCATTAGGAGAGTGAAAAAATAATCAGGATGAAAACAACTAAGCTAGTAGGTTTGAATTAATAAAAATCAATAAAAACTAAATTTCTTAAAATTAGTATTTATAATAAAGAGTTGATTATTTATCAACAAATGAGAGAATTTTTTGATAAAAATTACTGCTACAAAGGTTGGATATATATGTTAAAATAAATGTGCGATTAGTATAAAGGATGCAGGATACTATACCTATATATAGGAGATTAAGTATGGTTGAAAGGAGTATTAAAAGATTTGTTTAAGACAATCCTTGTAATTATTTTAGTTTTAGTAATTTTATTTTTCGGTTTTGTTATAGTTTCTTTTTGTATAGACCCCCTCTGTTAGGATAGATGTCGTAGGGAACTTTAGTGTATAGTTTAAATCATACACGGAGGTTGATCGACATGAAAAGTAATAATGGTAAACGTTATACAAAGGAAGAGAAAGCATCAATTATTAAGAGAATGATGCCCCCCACTAATGAATCGGTTGGCCAATTAAGTGAAGAGTTGGGCATTACTGAACCCACGCTTTACAAGTGGAGAAAAGAGGCTAGATCATCTGGAAACCCCACACCCGGAGATGGACAAAGTTCTGAACACTGGAGCAGTGAAGATAAGTTTCTCATAGTTATGGAAACATACTCAATGAATGGTGCGGAGCTAGCGGAGTATTGTCGAAAAAAGGGACTTTATAAAGAACAGATTGACGCATGGCGAGATTCATGCCTTAATGCAAATGGGCGAGAATCTAGTCAAACAAAGCAGTTAAATCAAGAATTAAAAGAGGAGAAAAAGCGAGGAAAGGCATTAGAGAAAGATTTGCGTAAAAAAGAAAAAGCATTGGCAGAAGCTGCAGCCTTATTACTATTAAGAAAAAAGGCCCAAGCGATCTGGGGGGACCAAGAGGACGAATGATCAGCCCGTCAGATCGCGCACTAGCAGTAGAACTCATCCAAGAAGCAAACCAAAATGGTGCGCGATTAGCCCCGGCGTGTAAAGAATTGAACATTAGCGTTCGCACCTATGAACGCTGGATTTCAGAAGGTGGAATCAAGGAGGATCAACGCCCTATTGCGTTACGTCCAGAGCCAAAAAATAAATTAACGATAGAGGAAAAACAAGAGATACTGGAGGTTGTTAAAAAAGAGGAATTTGTAGACCTACCGCCTACTCAAATCGTGCCAAAATTAGCAGATCAATGCATTTATATCGCCTCCGAATCTAGCTTTTATAGAGTTCTTCGTGAGCATAAAATGCAAAATCATCGGGGAAGAAGCAAAAAGCCCGAGGGTAGATTACCAGAAAGTCATTTAGCAGTAGCCCCAAACCAGGTATGGACATGGGATATAACGTGGTTAAAAGGGCCGGTGAAAGGCTTGTTTTATCGACTCTACTTAATTATCGATATTTTTAGTAGAAAAATCGTAGGTTGGGAGATTTGGGAGTCAGAGGAGGCAAAACACGCTGAAGATTTAATGAAGAAGACGATTATTAGTGAAAAAATCCAAGGTAAACCACTCGTTTTACATTCCGATAATGGCAGTCCCATGAAAGCCGCAACATTTCAGGTATTACTTGAAAAATTAGGGATCCAAAGCTCTTATTCAAGACCAAGAGTAAGTAATGACAATCCCTATTCTGAAGCAATGTTTCGGACTCTGAAATATCGACCTGAATTCCCGTACAGAGGCTTTGAAACACTTGAGGCTGCACGTGAATGGGCATTAAGATTTGTGAATTGGTATAACTGTATACATTTACACAGTGGTATAAATTTTGTGACGCCAGAACAATGCCATACAGGTGCGCATATTGGGATACTGAAAAAGCGCAAAGAAGTTTATGAACTAGCGAAACAAAAGCATCCAGAACGTTGGACGCGCTCAACTAGAGACTGGAGTGCACATGATTCAGTGGCTTTAAACCCAATAAAGGACAAGATAGAAAAGGATGGAACAAAATAGCCCCACTGCGACTGAGCTTGAACTACCCATTCCCTTCTCATCAAAGAACAGAATGAATTCTGTTCTTTGATGAGAAGACCACCAAGCAAAGCGCGGTAGTTACCCTTACGTTCTTACACTAGTAAACAAGTTAAATGCGACAACTATCTTGACAAACACCGTAGATGAAAATAAAAAAGTTAAGATTCGCAAAAATAATTTAGACAAATATTATTCATCTAAAGGAAATAGTGAAAATAAAAGACAAAACGCACTTAAAATACTTGAAAGATTTGATCAGATTTATGATGCTTATTTACTGGGTTTCAATTCATTTTTTAAAGATTATCCAACAAGCTACTCCATTATAAAACAGGGGGAGGAAGCATATGAAGACCAAAAACGTTACAAAAGTATGGATATTGATGAAAAAGCCCTTGGAATTATTTATAATTTGATTGGTGTAATTTATACAATTAAATATCAAATTCAGTATTTCGATTCCAATATCAAATCGGCTCAATATACATTAGAAATTTTAGAAAATGATACAGAAATAAAAGAGTTTTTTCCATACTTATACCATATAAGAAGAAATAATTTAGAAAAGTTGATTTGGCACTCACAAAAAATAATCGGTCACTTAAATGATCAGTTGATTAAATATCAATCAGCTATTGATGAACTTTCTAAGATAAAAAAGAAATCCCTACTAAGTAAAGCTGCTGTCTTTGCTTGGAATATGGTTTCAGCACCAGTTAGACATATTGTAAACTTAGTGGAAGGAATCGTTTATGATGATGATGCTAAAGTTAATAAAAGCGTTATGATGCTTATTTTCGGAACAGTAGGCATTGGGTTATTAAGTGACGCAATAGATGCATTAGATGTCCTAGACTCACTTGATTATAATTCCCTTGAACTAGTTGAGGGCCCTAATAATCATTTTGTTGAACCTCATTCTCGTATGTTATCAGACGGAAATACAATTTGGGTTGACGGAGATGGTGATACATCAATAGATAGGACAGTAGAAGAGGGTGGAGGATATTTACGTTCCAATCCTGATGGAAATCCATATAATAATTTAAAAAGCTAAATGGTTAATAATTGAGAAGAAAACTAAATTGTTTTTGACACTCTTAAATTACCGAAAGTTGACGGTATTGCCTGTCCGGAAGTGGTCGAGTATAATGTCCATGAATATATTCCGGAGAAAGGAAAAGACGACTCCCATAATGTATAACTGCGCCAACAGTTATACGGGAGACGTCCCACCAAAAAGTATATGGTTATTGTATCAGATTATAAGCTGATTGAAAACAATCTAACTGGAGTTTTTCGTTAGAGGTGCGGGGAGGATTCCTTCTCCATGTTGTGGGAAAGACATGTTGGTAATAGGATCTAAGAATCGTAAATCTATTGATCATTCAGGGCAGAGTAAGACCTATAACATCCGAAGACTAAGGTGCACTTGTTGCTGTACGATACATCATGAACTGCCGGATATATTAATCCCTTATAAGCGCTATGAAGCTGAATGTATTGAAAGCGTTCTCTCGAATCCATCCGACCATACTGTTCCAGCCGATGATTCTACTCTTTCGAGATGGCATGGCTGGATTCATGAATTTGTGGATTATTGGTTGGGGTGTTTAACATCCATCATGATCAGAACCAATCAAGGAAACATCCCTCTGGATTTCTCGTCCGAAAGTTCAGGGACTGCACTTCAAAGGATAGGGCGCTTGGCAGGAGATGCCAATGGATGGCTGACAAGAATTGTCCGGCCCATTGTAAATATTAATTTTTGGATACATACCCGTTCTGCATTCATTGTCCAATAACCCCTGATTTACACTCATGATAGACACAGAGAGGAGAGTGTATCATGAGGAATCATAAGAAATCAGAAGAATTGGCAGTGCAGCGTTTTCAGCTGATATCCCCTTTATTGGCAGAAGGACTTGATGCTGGAAAATTAAAAGAGTTAAAAGAACAGATTGCGAAAGCCAATGGCCTTTCAGAAAGAACTATTAGGCGATATTTAGCTCAATTTCGTGAGGATGGATTTGGGGGATTGAAGCCACAAGGAAGAAAAGGTTCTCAAAAGTCAGAAGCTATCCCTCCTCATATATTGGAACAGGCTATTCTTCTTCGAAAAGAAGTGCCAAGCCGTAGTGTGGCACAGATTATCCAGATTCTTGAATGGGAAGAATTAGCTGAACCAGGACAAATTAAAAGATCCACACTGCAGGAAAAGCTGACTGAAAAAGGATATAGTTCGCGACATATGCGCCTATATTCTCAAACTGGAGTTGCCGCCCGACGATTTCAGAAACGGCATCGGAACCAACTTTGGCAATCAGATATCAAATATGGCCCATATTTACCTATTGGTCCAAATGGAATCAAGAAACAAGTATATCTTGTCGCTTTTATCGACGATGCCACAAGGTTAGTGGTTCATGCAGCCTTTTATCCTACTCTAGATTCAAGAATCATTGAAGATGCATTCCGACAAGCAATCCAAAAATATGGTGTTCCGGAAGCAGTGTATTTTGATAATGGAAAGCAATATAGAACCAAGTGGATGTCACGCACATGTTCCAAAATTGGCACTCGTCTTACTTACACAAGGCCTTATTCTGCCGAATCAAAAGGAAAAATTGAAAGATTTAATAGAGTTATAGATTCATTTATTAGTGAAGCTGTCATCGAAAAGCCCAATACTCTAGATCGACTGAATGAACTTTTTCAGGTGTGGTTGACAGAGTGTTATCAGAATAAGCCTCACTCTGCACTTGGGGAGAAAATTAGTCCGGAAACAGCTTTTCGTTCGGACAGGAAAGCAATTCGCTTTATCGATCCTGATACTTTAAGCAATGCCTTTCTTCATTGCGAAACAAGAAAAGTTGATAAGTCAGGATGCATCAGTTTCATGGATCACAAATATGAGGTGGGTTTAACATTTATTGGACGACAGGTTGATGTTGTCTATGATCCTGCGAATATCGAGGAACTTACCATTGAGTTCGAGGGTTATACTCCTTGGAAAGCTAGAAAGCTTGTCATTGGGGAAAGAGCTGGAAAACGGCCTGAATTACCTGAGCACCTGAAGGTGCAGAGTGTTGACTCTTCAAGACTATTAAAGGCAGCTGAACGAAAGAATCAGGAACGTCAAATCGAACAAAAACCTGCCGTAACCTTCCGTGCTGTCTGGAAGGAGGATGATTCTCGTGTTTGAAACCTTTTATGAAATGGACAATACACCTTTTACCAGAGATCTACCAACAGACCAACTTTATGATTCTTCCATGATGCAAGAAATCCTTGGAAGGCTAAAATATGCAGCCGATAGACAGCTTTTTGCGGTCCTAAGTGGAGATAGTGGTACAGGAAAGACTACGACAATCCGTAAGTTTGTGAATAGATTAGATAAAGGAAAATTTCATGTCCTTTATCTATCAGATTCAAAATTAACCCCGCGCCATTTTTATAAAGGGCTATTGGAACAACTAGGCTCTGAAGCGAAGTTTTATCGAGGAGATGCGAAACGGCAGCTTCACCGAGAGATAGAATTGATGAAAGGTATACGAGGACTCCAGCCAGTTGTAGTAGTGGATGAAGCTCACCTTCTGGACCGGGAAATGCTTGAAGAAGTTCGTTTTCTATTAAACTTCAAAATGGATTCGCAAAGTCCGATGGCGCTTATTCTCGTCGGTCAAAGCGAGCTATGGGATCGACTTCGACTGCAATCATATGCAGCCATACGCCAAAGAATCGATATCCAATTCCAGCTAGGCCATCTCGATCGTGCTCAAGTTGAAGAATATGTATCTAGGCATCTTCGTTATGCCGGAGTTGATCAACCTATCTTTTCTGATGGGGCGCTTGATGAAATTCATCAGTTCTCTGGTGGTGCCGCAAGGCTCATTAATAAACTTTGTACACATAGTCTTTTATATGGCTCACAAAATGGTCGAAGAATCATTGATGATCATATGATTAAGCAAGTTATCCAGGGGGAACTTTCATGAAAAGCCGCTGGAAAGAAATGAACTACAACGCTGAGTTGGATTGTTGGGTTGTGTTTTGGGGAGATAATACAGGTTATAAAATGCGTTGCGGTGAATGGTTTGATCTCCATCTAGGAAATGGAAAGATTCTATCTTGCCGTTTGGAACTGGGTAGAGACTGGTACATCATTACTGGCAGAAATGAGATTAGGTTCTACCTTAAGAATAATGAAACGTATCACGTTGATTTGTAAGATTCTAGGGGAAGCATAAAGGTGCTTCCCCTTCATTTTGGACAGTGAATCCGTCAGTGTTGGGACAATTAGTAACGTCAATTTCGGGACATAATAAAACGCCATTAACACTAAATAACAACTTTAACTACATTGGAATTTTAACTTAAATCAAACTGTTATTATCATTAAAACACTTTGAAAGAGTTTTACATAAAAATGTGAACCTTTATTCAACAAAATGTCGCCATTCTTGAAGGAGGAAGGCGTTTTTTTGTGTTGTCCATATAACGAGATTTGGAAATTGTTAGTTAGTAATGATGTCAAAACAGGGGGAGAGCGATAGAAAAGGAGCATTCCTTAAATAGGATTCGTTGACCAAGGGCGCCAAGATAGGCTAATGTCCGTAGTGAGTAGAGTAGGGAAATAGGATACTAGTATTGGCGGTAGGATCTATGAATGAATGGAAAATTATGTTCCTTAAAGCCTAAAAGCCCAGTGTAAACACCTGGACTTTTTTAGACTTTAATTTATATATTAATCATGTACATGGAATTCCATTCCGAAGAAGGGATAAGAATACTAACTATAGTTAAGAGCAAAATCGTGTATTAATCCCTTATAGACGAAAGGAATGGTTACTGTATTGGTAGGAAGTAGCTCCTTTTTCCAATACTCCTCACCAGTCGCTGGATTAAGAGCAAACAAGCAGTTACCATCCTTTAGATATGTTACCCCTGCTTCAAAAGTAGTTATAGAATGACCAGGATTGAAACCAATCTTTTTTTGCCACCTTATTTCATTTGAAAAACTTATACAGGTTAAAGATTCATCTGATAACAAATAGAATGTTCCGTTATGTATATCTATAATATCGTTATTATTCACCTTTAAGACTGATGGTAATTCTTTTAACGACTTTAAACTTATTCCCTTAATAAACTCTCTATAAAAATAATTCAAATCATCCAAAGTGCCACATTCGTAAAATAAATGACTTTTAGAGATATAAAACTTTCCAATGAGGGTATTCTCCTCGAATTTTTTATTTACCTTACCGGTGTTTATGTCCAAGATATATATATGTTTAATACTTCCAGGACTCTCACCAGAATTTATACGTTGAGATACAACAAATATAACCATATCTTTATGTATAGATAAAAAGATAGGTTGTTTACCTTCAGTTGGTAGAGTCCACTTTTTATTCCCTGTTTTTTTGTCTATTCCGATTAGATCTCCGCAAAATTCTATAACTACTATTTCATTCCCTGCTACGGCTGGTAGGTTTACATGATCAGATAATTTTATATTCCAAATTATCTCTCCGTTCGCTCTGTTTAGATTGTACAAGACTGAGGATCTACTAGTCTCGCTATGATGACTTCTACCAATATTATTAATACAATAGATATTATCGTCATAATCTGATATGTGATTTATATTATAACCTTGGTTAGGGTATTTGAACTCCCACAATTCTCTACCTGTTGAAGGATCTAATCCAAATAAATTACCACCTATCTGAGCTAAAACCAAGTTGTTTTTTAGGGACATCTTCGGATACCCAGGTAACTGATTTTTTCTCCATACAACATCAAATCCTCCAATAAAACTTACTTCTGACATACCTATTCCACCAATCTTAAATGTTAGTTGTTATTTTTTTAGTTAAGCAATTCTACTTGATAGCCATATTTAATTATAGAAATATAAATACTTCAAGAGAAGGTTGACGCAACTATCGGTGTCTCTATTATTCTTAACATTTGTCTCAACAAGTACTTATATATTGTTTATTATATCGGAATTCTTCCATGCGTGAGCTGCATGATTCTTCCGTAGTGTTTTCCTCTTTAAATAGATCATGGTTGTTTTCACATCTGAATGCCCTAGTCCTGACTGAATTTGACTTAAATTAACCCCATTTTCTTCCGATTGTATGGCCCAGAAATGTCGAAATGCATGTGGAGTAATAGGCGATGAGCGGTATTTAACGAAGTCATAGTCCAAAGACTGTATTTTCCGCGTGATGTAGTTTGATAAATATTTATAATCGTAAGCCTTTCCGCTTGCAGTTGTTAATAAAGGGGACTGATCACTAGGGTCCAGCTTAAATGATAACCTTCTTCTTAAGCGAAACTGCTCAATAGTTTTCAGTACATTGGAATGAATTAATACCTCTCTCCGCTTATCACCTTTACCTTTTACCAGTAACCAATAGTCCCCATCAACAAAAGATAAGTCACAAACACGAGCCGTACAAAGCTCCTGTATTCTCAATCCAGTAGTAGCAAGCACTGATATAACTCCGTACACGATTGGATGGTTTTTAAATCCCTCTAATATCTTTGTTACTTCGTAAGAGGAAAGGTCTTTGTATGGTCGATCCTCACTCCTAACGTTGCTACTCAGCATCTTTTTATGTATCGGCTGCTCAATGTATTTACTTTCAAATAAAAAGTTGAGGAATCCTCGAATAATCATTATCTTTCTACTAAGCGTTGAAACGGAATAAGGTTTCTTCCCTTTACCTAGTGGAGCACCTTTCAACCATTCCTGATATTTGCGTAGGTGTCTTGCGGTTAATCTTTTAAACAGCTGGTATTGCTCCAAACCTTGTAAGGTCAATTCAATCAACTCAGCCTGTTCAATCAATTGCTTATAAAAGAGAAGAACATCCCGCAAATATTCCTTCTTAGTGTTTTCTCCTCGATTCTTCTTATCATTCATATCTCTCTTTTTATGAACGAAGAGGTAAATCATTTCCATATCGTTAAATAAGGAGTAATCTTCATCTCCTTCCTCATCTATCATATCGATTAATTGATTATGTAATGAATCATTTAACAACTGATTAGTTAAAGAAGCGATACTATCAGACTGATTAACATATTGCCTAATTTCATTGATTGAATCAATTTTATATTGAATTACTTCGTAATTAACCATCTTAAACAACCCCCCCTACATTAAATAGTTTTTATCCTATGTAATTCTCCAATATCTAATTTAACTTAAATTCAAAACCTAAGAATGCAAAAATATTAGATATGTAATAAAAAATAACCATTTACTTAACTATAACCCTACACGAAAAAGAGGTTATTTGTCTACTATATACAACAATATAAAAATATTAATTTAATTATTAATTTAACTCAATATTAATAATTAACTAGACATTGATAATTGAATTTGTTATATTGGTTTCAGAAGGGGAATTTAGTCAATTTTGGTAAGTTCTTGATTGCTAGATTCTCTTAAACAAGAAAACTTTAAAAAGGGCTGATTTACATGAAAAAAACATTAACTTTTAACCTTGCTCCAATTTCGGTAGAAATTGATGCTCCAGAGGGTATGAGTGAAAAAGAGTTACGTGAATTAGGGGAAAAGGAAATGATTAAGCAATTTGCAAAGAAGTACAAGATTAACTCTTGGTCTCTTTCGGAAGGGTCTATTCTTGCAAGTGAAGATATTCACATAGGCAGACCAGTAAAATTAAAAAGTAATGGAAAATTGGGTATCATCTACGACCTCAAACCTACAACCAAGTTCCCTATACGAGTATTAACCGAAGGAAATATAGATATGCAGTGTACACAAGCGGGTGTAGAGAAGGTTAGTAAGAGAACGAACATTGATAAATTAATAACCGGTAGGCAGGAGTTCGAAAAGAATCTAGGGTGGTTGAGTCCAAGGAGCGGTTATTTTGTGAATGGAAAAGAAATTATTCCTGTAATCATTGTTCCAAAGGGGAAAAGCGCTAAAGCATACATAGTTGGTCACGAAGCTAATGGAGGTCACTATACTTTATCCTCTATGCAATTGAATAGGGTTTTTGATACCAAGACAGAAGCAGAAGAATACGTAGCAAAATTGAAGTAATTATCTAGAGTAAGCACCACAGCAATGAGTTACCAACATTAATGTAATTCGTTACTATAGACATTAATGTTGGTAACTGAACACTAAAGATAGTTACCAACTTTATTATTGTGTTGTTTTACTATATATCAGTGTGAGACCTTTTATCATCATGGCACTTAACATAATGGTCTTTTTAGAGGCACAGAAAGGACTTATTATGAGAGGGAATTTTAGAACTTCAGAAAAGATCGTAAGAGACGGTAGCATTCAGTTAAAAGTTTTGACGTATTTTCTTACGGAACTCGATTGCGGAATAAGAATAGAGGTAAGGACGCTAACAACAAAATTTAGCACATCCGTAGAGGTTGAGTTATTACATGGTGATGACCAGCTGATACTAAAAAAATCATATTTAAAAGAAATTCTATCTAATCCGAAACGGCCTAAGATTGCTGATAAGATAGAGGAATATATACAGTACGCTTATAATGAAAAGTTAATTCGATAGTTTACTATATATTATAGAAGAAAAAGGGTAAAAAATTTTTACCCTTTTTTAAATCCATACAAAATCTTTTGATATAATTTAAGGTAAATTGTTTAGTTAATTATTTATTGTATGGAAAGTAAGGTGTTATATATGGACCTAGAAAGAGAGATTGTAACGACTGAAGAAGCTGCAAAAATGCTTGATGTGAAAAAAACGACCATTCTTAAATATGTAAAAGATGGGGAACTAACTCCAGTATATAAAAATCACTATATTGATAAGACCAAACTCTTTTATAAGGATGATATCGAGAAATTACAGAAGGCACTAGCAAAACCGGGACTGACCACAAGCGAAGCAGGTAAAATGCTAGGGGTTCATAGTGGAACCATTCTGCAATATATTCAACAAGGTCAACTAAAAGCAGAGCGAAAAGAATATAGAGGGAAAATCTTTAATTTCATTTCTTTCGAGGAGTTAGAGCGGTTTAAATCCGTATATGAAGAAATGAAAAAGAGTGAAGGTAAAGAATTCTATGATAAGAAAACAAAATTTGCTTGGTTCCAAGAGTTTCAAGATCAGAATGGTACTACAAAAAACTTCTTATTATTAGATGAGCATGGCCAGCCTTATTTAGCAACAGAAAACGGTCAACAAATTGCCTATAAAGACATAAAAAAGAGTGGTTACGAACCGTTCAGAATCATTCCGAACCCTGGTTACATTAACAAAAAAGGGTTTGCCAAGTTTGAATTTACCGTAACAGAAACATTTTGCACTATTATGAATTACTTTTACCAGTACCTCGGTACAAAGAACCTAAAGGTATTCCTAGTTGATAATCAAAAAGTAACTATTGAAGTTAAGCCAATCCTTATTAAAGAAGAATTAACTGCAGAAGAGTTTCAATTGTTAGAGGAATCAGTTGTAGAGGGTAGTGTTACTAAACGTTTGGACGGATTCTATATCGATAGTGATTTAGAGATCATTCAAATTGCAGCTCCTTCCCACTTAAAAGAAAAAGTTAGGGAAGATGCGGAACGTGAAGGGGTAACGATGGAAGAGTTTGTCTTAAAGATCCTAAAAGAAAAGTACGATAAATGAGGGATGGCTATGAACCAACTAGATTTATTCGAGATTGAAGAAAAGGAAGAGTCCTCCCTAGTGGAAGAAGTAATTTTTCAAGATGGAGACAGGGTTAAAGTGAAAAAATTGACAGACGATGAAGCCAAAGAACTTGAACCCGAGGACTATTACTATATAAAGGATTACGAAAATAAAAAGGGTGTCATAAGTACATCATCAAAAAACCCGAAGAATGGAACCATTTCTTACAAAGTGGACTTTGACAGAGATAAATTCGGATTTTTTTATGGAAAGGACCTTATAAGTCTAGATATCTAGATGGGAAATCGTAGGTGATTTAACTGGAAACGATACTATTTTTTATTAGAGTAATGTTGATCATCGGTGGAGCTTTTGCTCTTATCACTTTTACAAGGGATGCTGCCTTATATCGGGAACGCAAGGAAATTACAGCTCTTTTTGGATTACTTGCTATTGGTATCTCCTTTTACATTAGCCATTTAGGATTTTAGGAGTGAATTAGTTTCACTCCTAATCGAGTTGTATTTCGGATAGTAGGGGCTTTTATTTAATGATGAAAAAACTGTTTAAGAGTGAATACTCTTTAGGGGGTGTTTTAGGAATTTTGATAGGTGTCGCTATATTTATCTTTAGAGATTTAATAAAGTTGTTTAATTAAGATGTAAAAAATGGAGGCCCATATGTCATCTTATCTTAGTTGGTGTATTTTGATCATTGCTATTTCTTTATTAAAGAGAAAAAAGAAATGAAAAAATAGTAATAAAGTGATGATACCAAAAATAATTATGTTACCTCTATATATAACATAGTAATTTAACTATTAAATATAGATTAAAATTCCCGTACATATATGGTAGACTATGTAATAACATTACCTACCTCACAAAGGTAGGTCACATACCTGAATGGGAGCAACCCAATTTTAGTCATTAATAATGGCTGATTTTGAGTTGTTCCCATTTTTATTTTTACAATAAAAAGGAGAGAGTTAATTGCAAACAAAAACCATTAGAACTAACCCCTTAGTAGCCATATATTTTATGGTGGTTGCTACATATTTTTGGCTTCAAATGTTTCCCCTATGATCGAGGAATGAAGACTCCATCATCTTTCAATCTTCTGTATTTGTTTTATCCAATGGGGAGGAAGTAAAGATTGACCATAACTTTGTGTCTGGAAAAAACAGAGGTGAAATGCTATTAAAGCATATTCTCACTAAGAATCCATCTATTGCCCTTGATGAAAGAATGGCTCAAGAGTTAGAAGGTAAGAAAAACACTTATATGTTAGCTAATAGAATCGGATTATTTATCGTTGCGCATATCTTTCTGTTTTTTGCCTTATCAGTCATTAAATAATAATTAGCATGGTGAGGAGAACTGCTATGAAAAGAATGATTTGTTTACTATTTGTTCTACTTTTAACCGCTTGTTCTACTGTTACTACACAGGAAGTCCCAAAATATGAATTAGGAAAAAGTGAAAGTATACCACTTACAGAAGAAGACTATTTCCAAGAACTACAATCAGCGAATGGAGGCACTTCGCCCAATGAATCTCAGTCAAACCATACTACCGATGAGCAAACGATAAGCAGTACACAGCAACCTTCGCAAACCCAAGAGGTAAGTTTAGAAGGGGCTAGAAAAGTAACTGTAACAAAAGTGATTGATGGTGACACAATTAAGTACCTTGACCCATCTCTTGGCGGTGAAGAGGTGACTGGACGTTTATTGGGGTTAAATAGTCCCGAATGGACTAAAGAGAAACAACCATACGGGGATGCCAGCACTGAGTTTCTAACAAATTTAATTTTAGGACAAACCATTGAAATAGTTGGAGATGATTCTGCAGGTGAAATGGACAAATATGGTCGATACCTCATTCATGCTGCTATTGGAGGGAAGAGTATACAACAACAATTAATAATTATGGGGTTAGCCAGAGTTGCCTATTTATATGGGGACTATATGTATGTTGATATGTATAAAGAGGCCGAGAATATCGCAAAGGAGTCAGGATTAAACATTTGGAGTATTCCAGGATATGTTGATGATAAAAACGGCTTCAATGTAGAAGTAATCACAGAAGACATAGCAGACCAATTAACAGGTGAACTAAAAGAAGAGCTATCGGATAAGTTATTAGAAAAAGTTATTGAACTACAAAAACTAATCAAATAATAATAGGTTGATGGTCTCATATTCTATAGTAAAATTAAGGGAGTTAATGACATCAGGAGGTAGCACCTAAGTGGATAAAGAGAAAGAAAAAAAGTATGAGAAGTGGGCCATCGCAATATTAATCTTGTTTTTACTATTTTTTACCACTAGTGTTGCGTTAATTTAATTTGACTATTGGAAATACTTAAAATGTTCAATTTTATTATTTTGTGCAAAGAAAAAGTCCTTTATAATGGATAAGTCAGGTGGTAACCCGTCCAAATCCACTATAAAAGGACATACGCATGGACAAGATTACACGAAAAAATTCATTTGGACAATGGTTTTCACCAATAAACCTTCAATTATTTGAAGAACAGGTGAAAACGATGAAATTAGATTACTATACGAAAAAACTAACGACTGAGTCATTCCTTAAATTACTACTTTTTGCGCAACTACAAGAAATCGAAAGTCTGCATGCACTAAGCGATAGTCTATTCGATGACCAGCTTCAAAAAGGAATCGACCTTGATTCTATCAGTATTTCTCAGCTGTCACGCCGATTGAATGGGATGAATCCAGATATATTCCAAAGGCTTTTCCTTGATTTAGTATCACAAATTCATACCAAAACGTACTATACGAAACTTGTGATGCCGTTAAAAATTATTGATTCAAGCACGCTGCCACTCAATTTAACCAATCATAAATGGGCAAAATTTCGCAAAACAAAGGCGGGAGTAAAGTTGCATCTCCGTCTTGTGTTTATGGAAAAAGGTACTTCCTATCCTGAAAAAGCCGTTATGACAACTGCAAAAGAACATGACCGTGGTCAGCTTGAAATCATGGTGGATGACAAGGAATGCATGTATGTGTTTGATCGTGGCTATCTAGACTACGAGCGCTTTGATCGCATGACTGATGATGGCTACTTTTTTCTTTCCAGACTACGTAAAAATGCAGTCATACGGGAAGTTTTCGATTTTAACCTACCAGAGAAAGCGACTGTTTTGTCAGACCAAATGGTATTGATTGGTACGACTCAAAACCGTGCTGAAAATTACTTTCGCCTTCTAAAAGTGATGGATTCAAAAGGAAATGAACTCCAGCTTATTACGAATCGTTTTGATTTGAGTGCCGAAGAAATTTCGGAGATGTACAAATCTCGCTGGGCAATTGAGCTATTTTTTAAGTGGATTAAACAACATCTCAGCATCAAAAAATTCTACGGTCAAAGCGAATGGGCAGTTCAAAATCAAGTGTTTATCGCACTGATTGTTTTTTGCCTACATGTTCTCGTACAAATCGAAACAAAAAGTAAGCGAAAAACCTTACAAATTAGCCGTTATTTAAGGGCTGCATTGTGGAAACCAGCGAATATCTGGCTTCGAAAGATTGAAGGAAAAGCCATCCCTTAAATAAACAAATTGTCGTTGTCGCACAGGTCTAATTGTAAATAAAATCCAAATGGATGGAGCCACCTTTAATAGGGTATTTACCTTTTTGGCTCTAATCAAGAAAGATGATTAAACTGAAAATTATGACATTATTTATACAACACTAGTGATTTTTTACGATTAAATGTATTTTCGGATCGATTTGGAACATTATCTTATTAATCATTATATTGGTAACACTATGGTGGATTTATCGTCGAAAAAAAGAAGAAAAGTCTACATGGCAAGGGAAACTTATCATTATAATTCTTATATTTTTGCTATTGTGGAGGGTTGTTCCTTGTGTCCTACATGAAGTTGGTAATTTCGGACGAGAAGAGGATGCTGCGGAAACACTAGTTGCAAATCTTGAAAAAGCTGAACAAATAGCAAAAGAAGATGAAGAAAAGAGAAAGATCGAGGAAGAACAACGAAAAGTTGAAGAGGAAAAGAGACGTATTGAGGAAGAAAAAAGACGAGCTGAAGAGGAACAGAAACGACTAGAAGAACAAAGACGAGCTGAAGAGGAACAGAAACGACTAGAAGAACAAAAAAAGCGTGAAGAAGAACAACGAAAACTTGCTGAACAACTAGCTAAGAAGAGAGCTGCTGAAGCGGAGGAAAAGAAAAAAGCAGAGCAAGCAAAAGCGCAGTCAACACCAGCTGTTAATTATTCTGTAGATAGAGACTGTAGTGACTTCTCACGACAAGGGGAAGCAACAAGCTTTATGAAAGCATCCATTGCGGCAGGCTTTGGTGATCACAGACTAGACAGAGATGGAGACGGAATAGCTTGTGATGACTAAAAGATTCCTAGAAAACTAAATAATCTTGAATCCCTATTACCAATATAGTAAAATTACTCCATAAGTTTTTTTGTTTTTATAATTTTTTTGTAATCCTCTTTTGTTGGATTAACGGGACTCTTTTAAACTATTAGCGACCTTTGGGTTGATGGATTTACACCTTTATTTGAGGTGCATTAAAATTCTATCTTCCCAGGTCGCCTTTTTGTGTTTAGAGCACTGTACTTTCGCTGAAGAGTGATAAGGAAGGAGAAAAAGGTAAAATGAGTAGAAGTTTAATTGGGAAACAAATGAAATGTGATTGTACAACTTGTGATCATGAATTCACAACAACAATTACAGAGGAACAATTTTTAAAGGAAGACGATTATAAAGATTCATTACATCACCGCGGGATAGATGAATCTGACCCTACCTTTAAAAAGGAAATGGAAAGGTATTTAACCTTAGAGGAGTATTATTTAGAATGTCCGAATTGTCATCATTCTGAACAAGTCGGTACATCTGAACCTCAATGGTTTAGTATCTTACAAATCCAATGAAATTTTGGGAGAAAACAAAAATGCTTATGTATTTTCTAGAAACGGCCTAATGGTTGGTGGACTATTTATCTACAAAGATAAATTTAATCTATCACTCGTTAGGTCATTTTTTATGCCATTTTTTCGGCACATCAAATGAAAGGAGTGAAGTGGAATGCTAACTAATATGATTATTACGGTCATTATTGGTGCTGTGATGGGGCTATTAAACCATGCAAAACGAAACAACACCATTAAAAAACCACGTAATTTAAAGACAGCCGTAGATCCAGGGTTCGTCCCGGATTGTCTATACGGTGTGGTGGGTGCTGTTATCACTGTTTTAATGGGTGAACCTACTGAAATAGGACGTGTGATTATCCTTGCGATTATTGGCGGACAAGCAGGTGAAACAGCCGTACTAACAGCAGACGCTAATAATAAGAAGAAAAACGAGGAAGCGTTAAAGAAGGTTAATGACCAGATAAATGAAAAATTACCTTCTCCATCCAAAAAGAAGTCTACTAAGCAAGAAGATGCTGAACAGCTATCTTCCCAATCAGTAGAAGAT
Source organism: Robertmurraya sp. FSL R5-0851 (assembly GCF_038002965.1). NCBI lineage: Bacteria > Bacillati > Bacillota > Bacilli > Caryophanales > Bacillaceae > Robertmurraya > Robertmurraya sp. FSL R5-0851. Next base: position 129,765 of record NZ_JBBOOE010000002.1, read on the forward strand.
GTGAATCAAGTTGATAAGAACGAGCAAGAGTAATTCTGCTCTTTCTTACATATTCTGCATAGGGTTATATGTTATAATAAAATCAACATTTAATCGGAGCCTAACAAGCAAAAACATATATCAATGAAAGGAGACAGACCTATGCGTCTTAAGGACTTTCTTACGGAAGAAGAGGATACGAAACTTGAGCAATTAAAATCAGAATTACTTGATGCGCCAAATGATAAAGTGCGTACACTGATCCTGGCACAAATTGATGAGATTTTAGATGCTGCAAGAAGTAGATATAATGCTTTATTCACTAGTAGTGAAGAGCAAGCAACCACATATGAACATGCAATTTAAGTAAAAGAGCTGTATTCCTTTTAACTGAGGGATACGGCTCTTTTTCTGTGAAAATAAATATGGGTTTAAACAAGATCAGTTGTGTTAATGATATTATTAATGCAATTTTTGCAATAGGAAAGCAGAGGTACCTAAATTTATGGTATCTCGAATATCTTTTTTAACTTTTGTCTATACTGCTAATTTATGTTGACTCATGGTAGGGTTCTTTGTTCTTTAGCATGTGATAGATGATTGTAAGCATTCGATGTCCAATGGCAACGAGTGCTTTTTTCTTTCCTCTTCTTGCAGCTAGTGACCAATATTTAGCGGATAACCTGGTGTTTTTACTTCGTGATGCTGCCCACGCAGCTTCGCAAAGTGCTGACTTAATATGAGGGTTTCCTTTCACCGTCCGTGTGCTTTTTCTTTTCCCTGCACTTTCATGATTTCCTGGTGATAGTCCTGCCCAGGAAGCAATATGTTTGGAAGTAGGAAATTGTTCCATATTTACTCCGATTTCTGCAATTATTGTAGCTGCTGTATCTTTTTTAATACCTGTCATCGTGACAATGATATCCACTTCTTCTTTGTAGTCTTTTAAGATTTCATCTATCCTTTTTTCAATATCTGATATTAACTCTTCTAGATAGACAATGTGCATCCAAGATTGTTTGATAAGAAATAATTGGTGGTCATTTATCGTACCAAACAAGGAGTCCGTAATTGACTGTTTTTTATGAGCCATTCGACCATGAATTCTTTGTTCAACGTCTTTTTGATCTAAGTAACCATTAGACATTAGTTGTTCTAAAAGTTTCCTGCCGGAAACTCCAAATACATCTGAAATTACTGTACTTAATTTGATATTTGAAGTCTCAAGTACCTTTTGGATTCGATTCTTTTCAGATGTCATATGACCAATCCATTTCTTGCGGAGACGAGTTAGATCCCTTAGATTTCTTATGTCCTCTGGAGGAACAAAGCTCTTCTCTATTAATCCATGTCTTAATAATTTGGCAATCCATTCTGCATCTGACACATCTGTCTTTCTACCGGGAACGTTTTTGATTCTTTGTGCGTTTGCCAAGGTAATATCAAAAAAATCTTCTAAGATGTTATAAACAGGTTTCCAGTAAACGCCAGTGCTTTCCATCGCAATATGAGTTACCTGTTTTTCTTCTAACCACTTTAGAAGCCGAAACAAGTCTTTAGTCATAGTAGGAAATGTTTCAGTTTCTTTTACCAGGTCTGCCTCTGATTCACCCATTAGGACACAGGCTACAATAGTCTCTGAGTGAACATCCAAGCCAGCACACCGTTTGTACAATGTTTCCATTTGTTCAACCTTCCAGAATTATATTCCACAAACAGTGGAATGAATTTGAAATTAAGCATTTTTCTGTTCGTAGTCATCTCTCATAGGAGAGAGCTAACAATGGGTTGTGCACCAAATTCATTCCAACAGTTTTTTGTACAGGGTAAGACCACCAATAAGAGCCACGTCATATACTCACTGTTTGTGGTATCTACATTATGGAGTGGGGAACCAATTTTCATTCCTGGGTTAAGAGCGAAAGATCATGATTGTTTTTTGTTATTTTATTTCTATAATAGATTTAGTAGAAAATCCCCTTTAAAATAAAGGCATATACCAAATGGAAGGGGTGCTGATAATGCGTCTTAAGGATTTTTTCAACGAAACAGAACTAGAACAATTTGAAAATCTGCAATTTGAGTTACTTGAAGCACATAATAAAAAACAGAGATTAATTATCCAAACAGAAATAGATGAACTAATAAGTCTAGCGCAAATTAGATATGACTCTTTAATGAACGGAAACGGAAGACAGGAAACTTCTGATAGTGGGTCGCCTAAACGTCTTAAAGACCTTCTAACAGAAGAAGAGGATATTAAGCTACAGGAACTCAAGATGGAACTATTGGCTGCCCCAAATGAAAAAGTGCGTACAATAATTATGACACAGATTAATGAAATTTTAGATAGTGCAGAAAATAGATATAAAACGTTAGATGAAGAAACGAGGTTTAGTACCATGCACCCGATTAAATTTAAGGTAGGAAACGAACCAAGCGTCTATAAACTCTATAAGTTAGAACATGAAGGACACTACACGTATGCGGTTTTAACAATAAAAGATGGGGAATTAATATCTGAGTCGTGGCCAATAGAAGAGATTGAAAGAAACCTTAATAATGGGGTTTGGAAGGAAGTAAAATAAGTTAACGGAATTGTTTTAGACTCCATAAAGATTTTGAAAAAAATTATTGTCCAAAGAGTATTAGAATTAGTACGTGAGAAATCCTACATAAGAAGCGGTGATTTAACCGCTTCTATTTTATTTGTCCAAAAATATGCGCGATTAATAACACTAATAATTTTAGTTGATGAGAGACAAAGTTATTAAATATAGAGTAGATAAAGGAGGATAATTACGTTGAGTGATAGGACAGAGATGATTTCAATAAATCGGTATAGCCATCGGGAAGGCTTTTTTGGGGGTTATCCAACATTTTCTTATATACCAGGAAAGTATTACAATTACTTGCCAGTAGTAAAGTTAAAAAAAGAAGCATGTGTTTACCAAGACATGCCAGTATCTTTGTTAGGAGAAGTGCTTGAATATCCAGAATTTATACCTTTGTGGTTAAGAGAGGCTAATCTACTTGTACAGAAACCAGATATAGTAGGAGGTTCATATGTAGGGGCAATTCCCACCTTTGAACAAGCTAAAAAGGACAATTATGTAGTTCTCGGTGTGAATTTCATACTTGAGGAAGCTGCCGATCCTAAATTGATTTATTTGAATGATTTCATAGCTATTGGAATTACTTACCCGTTATTTGGTACCCATCGTGAGCAGTTCAAAGCAGTACATGATTTTGCAGTTAAAACGAACTATGTAACTGGTATTCCAGTATATACTGAAGCAGACCCTTTAAATCCGAGAGAAAGAGGAGATGCAGTTTTCGCTCTATTTTTCAAAGAAGGCTTTGCTGAGGTAGAAGATATTCCTGAATATTTGGAACATGTTCATTGGAACTATACATTTAATGATAAAAAAGTATTTAGTAATGAAAATTTAAGTGATGAATTCGTATTAAGGATTTATAAAGCGATTAAAGTCGCATTAAAATCAATAAATGAGTGTTCCTATCTAAATGAAGAGGAATCTAAATCATTAATTCAAGATGGATTTAAAAAGGTTATTCACTTTTCCGCGCTTAATTCCGATGCTGATGCACGGGCTAGGGTGAATCCTGAGAGTCTTAGTGAGATAGGTATAAAAGAAAGTTCCTTCCCAGCTACCGATGAGGTCAATGGGCTAAATCTACTGGCAGAAACAGTAATTCACGAGATGATGCATACGACTGGAAGAACCCATATAGCTTACGAAGAAAGCTTTGGAACACATGCAGGTATAGGTTGCGGTGGTGATACAGCTGGTTTACCCGAAGCTGCTGTGAAATATTGGACTAGTCCTCCATTAAGAGCGGAGTGTTGTATTAGGGATATGCAAACTGATCCCCGAGATCATTGAAAAGTTTAAGCACTTCAAGGGAATGGATTGAACAAAAAAGGGAATGCATCTAATTATTATGAAGGGGGTTTAATCTTGAGCTTTTGGGAAGACGTATTTGGTTCGGGACCTCAATTTGAAAATGGAAGACATAAGAGGCTACCAGTCCCAGATAACCAATATGTAAATGCTATTATAGTTAGTTCTATAAACAAGGAAAGACTTGTAGCTAGGGGATCTACAGCAGTAACCTATGACGTTACCGAAGAAATGAAGGAGAAAATAAAAAGTCACCTTATATCTGTCGAATCCCTATTTTCAGACAAATGTGGAAAAAAACTAACCATTAGACCTGTTTGGGGGCCAGTTACAACAGGTAATCCTGATAAAGCGGTTATTGATGCTGAAACTCTAGAATCTGATTATACAGAGCAGATGAAGAGCATTTTTAATCATAATAAAACGTATTTTCCCGAAATTGAGTTAGTAATACTATATGCTAAAGGGGATGCTTTAAAAAGTGGTGTTTCAGGACGTTCATGGTATCGAAAATTTGAAGAGGAATCATATTATCATAGCTTTATTATAATGTCAGAAAGTGCTACAGAGAAAGTTTTGGCTCACGAATTAGGACATATTTTAAATTTCACTAATAAAGATGGAGCGAAAAATGACCCTGACCCGATGGAAAATGAACCTGAACATAATAAGAATCCCGGTAATCTAATGCATAAAGAAGTTACAACTACTGATATAACCGAGGAACAATGTAAGCAATTCTTTGAAAGCAAAATCATTCAATAAGAAGAAAGTTGATTTGAATAATAGAAAACGCTGTATTTCTCAATGGAAAATACAGCGTTTATTAATTCAAACATTAATCTGTTGCAAGTGACGATTAAGAAAAACTAACACTAACAAAATATCAACCTAATTAAATATATTAAAATTTTCTATGTACCATTACGCATGAATAAATTATACTAGATTTCATAAGTTTTTATGGGATAATTTACCCAAAATGGAAGGTGGTGAAATAATGAGTACAGAAGTTGTAATTAACAATAATATTCAACATGTTGCAACTGGAACAGGTAAGTCATATTTTGACGGTGGACTTTTACAATTTATAGGTTGGACTTTACTTGGCTGGTTAGTGACTGTGTTTACATTCGCGATTTGTTATCCTTGGGCACTTACAATGATATATGGATGGAAAATCAACCATACTGTCGTTGAAGGGCGCAGACTTAAATTCAATGGAAGTGCAATTGGCCTTTTCGGAAATTGGATTAAGTGGTGGTTCTTATGTGTCATCACTCTGGGTATTTATTCATTCTGGCTATTTATTGCTCTTGAAAAGTGGAAAGCGAAGCATACTACTTTTGCAAATTAATAATTAAGGTTCAATTATGGGTTTGTTGATCCAGTAAACAGTTGCTTTTGCTTAACAAAAAAAGGGACTCAATTTAAGAGTCCCTTATTTCTATCCAGTTTTATACTACTTCAAATAAATACTCTTCCACGAATTTCATCACTTTTTGTTGAGTATCTTCATCTACTGATTCAGTTTTTAAAAGGTTTTCAAGCTCATACACTTGTTCCGCAAGTTTAGGGATTTTTTTGGCTGAGTCCAATGTTAAGTCCCCATTTAATAATTTTATGGCCGAATCCTGGTATTCCTTTATTTCACTTAGAAATAAAAGACCAGCTATCATTGTTAACTTGTCCATTACCTTTCCCCCTAGTATGAATTGATACTCTTGTATTCTCCAAGCCTAACTTAAATTCCTTTTCCGTAATACAGGTAAATAAATACACCATTACGAAGCAACCTAATCTTTGCTCTAGTATCGTTTTTTTTATATTGTACCTTTTGTTTTCCAATCTATCTCAAACATACTTGTACGGCCATCTTTAGATAATTTAAGGATATTCCAACTTCGAGAAGATTTTGAACTACCAGGGTAATAAGTCTCTATAACGGAAAGAGGAGTTACAACGACCGTTATAGTGTCAATCTGATCTACTACAAATGCAAAATAAGGTTCACAATCAAAATGTAAACAGGCATCCTTAACTTTCATCATTTGATTATCAACGTCATTCATGGTTAAAGAGAAATCTAATTTTCCTTCTTTTCTGCTTCTGCTTTTAACGGATATACCTAATCGCTTTCCGTTTTTACTAGCAATAATATCAATTCCAACATGTTGAGCATGTACACTTTCATACCCATTCTTCGATAACCAGTATAAAACTAAGAGCTCCCCAAATTCCCCAGTGATATGTGCGTGATTTGAACTATATTCAGATGACATTTTCGACCTCAATTCTTAATGATTTATCTTATAAAGTCATTATAACTATCTTTTCTATTCAATCTTTAAACAACTGATATAATTGAGACATATCTTTTTTATTATTTCTTATTTTTATTGCAACGATCTTTACATATCGTTAGCGGGATTCTATTAAACTAGCAGCCTTTGGGTTGAAGGAAGACACTTTTGTTTCAGTGTGTCTAAATTCTATCCAAGGGCTTTTTTGCGTTCTCGGAAAGGTGGTCTGTTAATTTTTAAAAAAATAAGAAATATTACTTATTGGAGGGTTAAAGATGTACAAGCTGAAACGTCACAGGATACTAAATCTATATTACCTACATAGTCCCTATTCCGGGTCAATCACTGAAGAATATGAGGTGGTAGAAGAGGTGGAAGATTTTGTAGAGGGTTATACCAAACTTGAAGAATACCGCTCTAATAATGAATCAACTATAGACGGAATCTTTGAGGATTACTACAAATACGAGCATATGAAATGTCTTTGGGGTGATGTTAGTGGGATACAACCAACTATCGGTCAGCTCTTTTTTGTTTGCAGAAAAGAAGCTTTTGGAAAGTGGAGAACCTTATATGAACTATGTGAAGTAAAGGAAATCCATGAGTATCGTGTTATCTATAAGAATCATGCAAGTAATAAAGTAGATAAAATGACAATTGGTACTTTTCAAGACCAAGCTTTGTTTCCTACCCGTGACCAGAATTTTATTCAAGAATTTGAGATAAAGACCGGGTTAACCTATCCAAAGAATTTGATTTCTCTTCTGGATGGAGTAAAGGATTATCGAAAAGTGATGAATCGTAAGATCGCACTAACAAATGGAGTAACTAACTGGGATTTATCAAAAGATCATTACCAGTATGCTCTATCAATGCTTACGATTTAACACACATGGAGATGGATTGTTACAGTCAGATACCATTCGACTGTACATATAAAAAACATAATTTATGGAGGACAAAGAACCGTACAAATACGTACAGATTTCTTTGTCTTTTTCTATTTTAAGGAGGAAGAAAGATGAAAAAACCATATGAGAAGTTTAAGAATGTTGGAGATTGTTATGAGATTGTTGTTCCAGATCCAAAGAATGATACCAAGAATGTAACGATTCAAGGTGAATTTAGAGGATTGGATTACAACTACGACTCAGGCATTATTGATGTTCTTTTTTGGGAGTTCGGAGATACTTCTGCTGACGTTTTTTATTCGGGAGATATTCTATCTGTAAAACCAATTGAAACACCTTCTCCAGAAGAAGATAAGTTCTTTACCCCTTATAAGGAAAGAAAGGTTGAGTTGGGAGCAACAGTAGACGTATACCGTAATCTTCATACAGATAATGGCTACAGCATTCGCGATTCAAAGACAGGATTGGTACTCGCTCATTGTAGTACGGTTCATCTGAAGGATGCTCGATTTGTCGTATCTGAAAGCGGAAGAATGAAAACGGTAAATGAGAAGAGAAAAAGGGTTCATGCGTATATCAGAGGCACCTTGCTTGCGTATAACGTGAATGTAACAGCTGATTATTCAAAAGTGCTGTATAACCCCTATTATCATTCTCTCTTTACTCATGAGGAAACAGGCTATTTCGTAAAGGAAGCGGAGGAAGTCATCTGCTGCGGAAAGTATGCCTATGCAAAAGGGTTTACTCTTCAATTGAATGACCAACAGGTAAGGTACGAATTGATGGATATGGGTTATAACATAGCTGATAACGATGATTCGTTTGTTGCGTTAGCCATTAATGAAGGGTTTACGTGGAATGAACGTGAAGGGTTGTGGTCTAAATGAATCCACAGCCTTTTTCTATCCAAGAGCAATTTCCAAATTGGATCTTCTCCAACAAAGACGGATTTACCTATGCTTTTAGAAACCTGAATTGTATAGAAGGGTTCCGAATAGCGGTAAGAGTGGGTGTAGATGGAGTGATTATCTTTGGAAAAAACGGATTGGTCCTAACCTTCATTATCTTGATCCGAATGTAACAGCTTCTCTAGAAGATTTTAACGGGAGTAAGGGGGAAGGATTCAGACCGTTTGAAGTAGGTTGTATGCGGAGAGATGGGGAGTATTGGTTTTCTGATTGTATCTATGAACCTGGACTAATAGAGGAGGATTTCAAAGAATTAAAATCCCTCTTGTTAGCCATTCATTTAGAGTATCAAAACAACTATCTTTCAACTCACCAACAACTGATTTCATAGCAGAGGAAAAACATATAAAAGAATCGAGGAATATACCATGAAAAATCATATCATTTTCTTCTCTGGTGGAGCATCGAGCTTCTCTGTAGTGGACTTTGTTAAAGAAAAGTACCCGAACGATAACGTGCTCCTTATTTTTAGTGACACGCTCTGGGAGGACGGGGACTTGTACCGATTCGTTCATGAAACAGCAGATAAATTGGAGTTACCGCTAGTCACAATCAGTACAGGATTGACGCCAATTCAACTAATGTTCGAACAACATGTGATCTTTAACAACCGAATTCCCAATTGTTCTAAGTACTTGAAAATGAAAGTGGCAGCCGATTATTTAAAGAAAGGCATTACTCCTAAGATTGAAGTATGGAGAAATAAACAGTTTCTCAAGCAAGAGGACTTTCGGATAGATGCTACTCTTTATTTTGGGATAGATTTCCAGGAGGCACATCGTTCGGAACCGATAAAAAGAAATTGGTCTCCATTCGAATGCCAATTCCCCTTAATCGACTACTTTATCAATAATCAAGATGTATTGGATAAGTGGAATATTCGGATTCCTGAACTTTATTTAAAAGGTTTCAGTCACAACAATTGTGGAGGACGGTGTATAAGAGGAGGTTTAGCTCACTTTAAACGACTTAAAGAAGAGATGCCACAAGTATTTAATGAGCTTGTTGAACAGGAACATTATTTAAAGCTTTACGTATCTGAGTACCACTACATTAAGAATCTTGAAGTAGATGGTTTAGATGATGAAGTAAAGGCTTTATGGCATAAGAATCTGAAAGATTGTTATAGTGATTACTTTTATGGTAGAGCTAAAAGGCCAAAAGTGTATATCCCTACGGATCTTGTAATCAACCAATACAGCTTTTTAAAGCGACATGGTGGTGCTTATCCGCTTGCTAAATACGCAAGAGAGTTAAATGGGAATACAGGGTTTACCACACAAGAGGACCAGTTTGACCTAAAGTATGATGTTTCGGGCTGCGGCTGTTTCGTTGATTTTGGGGACAAGAAGGAAGGGGACTTCTTTGAAGAGGAAAACTTCCAGCTAGCAATGGCTATCTAAGAATTGGAGGAGAAAGAAATGATACAAAAGACAATCATTGAGAGAATGTTAGACATTAGTACGATTCACTTAACCGAGTCAACAAGACAGTGGTTAATGGACAACCCTTATCCATTATCACCCTATGAAAAGAGTGATTATGGTTGGTTTATTCCTATACCTGAAGACTATAAAGTGAATCCTAATGAGCCTACCTTTCAATCCATTCCAGAGGATATGAAACAAGTGTTGGATTACGCGGTTTCAATAGATGTTCAGTGGATCATGTTCGATTGTGAATCGTTAGTCGAACCGAATCTACCCATATACGAATAGAGGACATATAAGGACAGAGAAATCTAACTGATTTGCTCTGTCTTTTTATTTAAGGAGGAATCATCGTGGACACAAGTGTAAAAATGATACGGAATGTAAGGACGAGTACGAATAAGTACGGCAATCCTCGTATTTTTCTTGAGCCAGCTGTTCTTGAAGCAGGTAATTTTGAAGTGGGAGAATCCATTTCCTACACCTATGTCAAGCAAGCATTGGTCATTAAGAAAGCGGAGGAAATTTTTTACAGAGTATCAAAGAGAAAACGTCCTTCCTGGAATAAAGAGCGACCCCTGATTGATTATTCAAACGGTGATTTAGCTCTCCTGTTCCGCACAAAGGAGAAGATCGATATTTTGGTATCTGATTCGGTCATTGTGATAAGGAAAGAACAAACCTTTGACTTATGTGTTATCGGCCAGCCTCGGTTAAGCAGTAACAATCCGATGAGTAAGTTAACGGTTGCTTCCTTCCCATCCGGTGCAGGCGTAGCAACATCTGTCCTTGAAAGTACTGGATTTTTCGAGGGTAAGATAGGCGCAGATGTATGGAACTTAGCGGTAGAATCATATGCTCATAACTTCTCTTCATCAAGTACGTATTGGGGAGATGTGAAGAGCCTACATCCTTCTTACGTTCCGTCCGTTGATGTAACGTGGCTGTCACCACCATGCGTGACATTTAGTAGCCTTGGCGGTCAAAGCAATGGTGTATTAGAAGGCTTAGGACCGCATTTTGCGAGATTAGTAATGGCAACCAATTGTAAGGCCATTATTGTCGAGCAAGTACCTTCCTACTTTTGTATAACGTCAAGTACGTGGAGATAATATTTTTTTTGTTATCAATACTATATTGTATTAATTTTATCCATATTTCCTGGACAAAATCTGGTTTACAATAGTCATATCCTATTTAAAGCAAAATAAAAAGGCTATTTTTTAAATAACCTAACTTCCCCTCTTTTTCTACAGTCGGGTCTTCTTTTATATTAACTTTCCCTTTTTTATTAATTATTAGTAGAAGCTAATGAATAAATTGTGACAAACTTATAGGGGAGCATACATTAATTTTTTCTATTGTATTCTTTTATTTCTTTTACAATATTATAAATAAGGATTAATTCATCTTTAGTTGAGTTTTCAAGGATAACGTTAAGTTTATTTATTACATCCTTTTTATCACCTTCACCCTCAATATCTATTGAATGATATTGGAAAAGGAAAAGAGGGGATATATTCAGCCCTACTAACAATTTCTCTAAAGTTTCCATTGAAATATTTCGTTCTCCTCTTTCAACTCCCCCAATATAAGAATCCTGTAGTCCTGCTAATTCAGCAAGTTGTTCCTGTGTTAAACCTTTTTGTTTCCTAATGGCCCTTATCCGCGAGCCTACAGTCAATAATAAATTAGACAAAATACTCACCTCTTATTTAACTGTAGACAAGAAAAATTCACTAATTAATATGTATGCATTCACTAGTGTTGTATTAATTTAATTTCACTATTTAAAAAACTCAAAATGTTCAATTTTATTATTTTATGCAAAGAAAAAGTCCTTTATAATGGATAGGTCAGGTGGTAATCCCGTCCAAATCCAATAATAAAGGACCAATCTTATGGATAAGATTACACGAAAAACATCATTTGGACAATGGTTTTCACCTATAAATGTTGAATTATTTGATGATCAAGTGAAAACATTGAAATTAGATTTCTATACGAAAAAACTTACGACGGAATCATTTTTAAAATTATTACTTTATGCACAGCTTGAAGAAGTAGAAAGTCTTCATGCGTTGAGTGATTGTCTTTTTGATGATCAACTCCAAAAAGGCATTGATCTGGATTCCATTAGTATTTCTCAGCTTTCACGACGATTAAATGGGATGAATCCAGATTTATTCCAACGACTTTTCCTTGATCTGGTCGCACAAATTCATGCCAAAACACACTACACCAAACTCGTCATGCCGTTAAAAATCATTGATTCAAGCACATTGCCACTTAATTTGACTAATCATAAATGGGCAGAGTTCCGCAAAACAAAAGCGGGTGTAAAGTTACATTTGCGCCTAGTATTTATGGAAAAAGGAATTTCTTATCCTGAAAAGGCTGTGCTAACAATGGCAAAGGAACATGATCGTGGTCAACTCGAAATCATGGTAGACGACAAGGAATGCATGTATGTATTTGACCGGGGCTATCTAGACTATGAACGCTTTGATCGCATGACAGATGATGGGTACTTTTTTCTATCTAGGCTTCGTAAAAACGCAGTCATACGAGAGGTCTACGATTATAATCTACCCGAGGATACGAATGTTCTGTCCGATCAAATGGTGTTGATTGGTACAACTCAAAACCGTACTGAGAACTACTTTCGTCTTTTAAGAGTGATGGATTCAAAAGGAAACGAACTTCAGTTACTTACGAATCGTTTTGATTTAAGCGCCGAAGAGATTTCAGAGATGTATAAATCGCGCTGGGCAATTGAGTTGTTTTTCAAATGGATCAAACAGCACCTCAATATCAAAAAGTTCTACGGTCGAAGTGAATGGGCGATCCACAATCAAGTGTTTATCGCATTAATCGTTTTTTGCCTACATGTCCTCGTTCAACTCGAGACAAAAAGCAAGCGTAAAACCTTACAAATTAGCCGTTATCTAAGAGCTGTTTTGTGGAAGCCGGCACATATTTGGCTTCGGAAAATCGAAGGAAAAACGATTCCTTAATACACAAACTGTCGTCGTCGCAACTGTCTAATTGTAAATATTTTTCCAAATGGATGGAGCCACCTTTGCTTAGGTACTTACTTTTTTGGCTCTAAACGGGAAGAACTTTAAAACTGAAAATTCAGTCAGTATTTATGCAACACTAGTGGTATGCATTATATAAAATACGGATAATAATACTTATAAGTATTATTGGAGGTGGTTTTAGTGACAATCTTAACTGCGAAAGTGACTATTAGAGGAGTGAGACCATTATTATTTAATAAGTTTACGGTTGATAGTATCCCACTAAAAAGAACTTCAAGAAGTGGGGTACCTGGTAATAATCCCGAGGAATGGAAAAATTCCTTTAGCATTACTGATGAGGGCCAACTTTACTTGGACCCTAGTTATATTTTTTCATGTCTTCGAGCTGGTGGTAAATTCATCCCTAAATCTAGGGGAACTATAGAAAGTGATGTTGCCGCTACTTTACAAGTACTATCTGAAAAAATATTACTAAACCGATATATTCCCAGTAACATAGAAGATATATCTACTGACGGTGATGCAGAAACATACATCGATGTTCGACCTGTAACAAGAAGAGGAGTTAAAAACATTCGTTATAGGTTAGCAACTAATAAAGGATGGGAAACAGAATTCTTAGTTTCTTGGGATGGCAGCCTAATAAATCCAGATTTAATACATTCAGTTTGTATCGAGGCTGGTAATTTTGCTGGATTAGGAGATGGTAGAAAAATTGGTTTTGGACGATTTGAGGTAATGAGCTTTAGTGTGCTGGATTACCAGGATCCAAGAATCGAACATGCCTAAAAAAAGAACCCCAAGTTCTACTTGGTCTAAATTAAGATATATTGTTTGGAAAAGAGACGATATGTGTTGTAAAAAATGTAGGATACCGGTTGGAATCAAAGATTGCCATATTGATCATATAGTAAGTGGTTTACGAGGTTCCAATAAGTTTAAAAACCTAAGAACACTATGTAGGCGTTGTCATGTCTTAAGAGTGGACTACAGACACAGAGGTATGATCTATAAAGCTTTAAAAGATGGGGTAATTCCCGTTAACTGGAGAAATCATCTATGGAAATAATTTAATCGAAACAGGAACCTGTTCAATAGGAAATGACCAGCCTATTGCTGAAGAGATAGGTCAAAGTAGCTTGGTGAGGTACAGTATGGTTTTATTTTCTCCGGTAGAGTCTGGTACGATACGTTCCGGCAAGGCAGAGTAAGGTATGGTAGCGTGAGGTATGGTTTGGATTATTATAAATAAAATCCATAAGATGTGGAATTCAAAGACGTATAAAATAGAATCACGCCTAGTTTCTACCTAAGCGTGCTTGTATCATGGTTTAACTTAAAACCTTATCATTCCATGGAACACCTAAATTATAATAAATGTCCTGCATTACTTCCTTGTCCTTAAGGAATAGCAAACCGTAAGATGAAGATTCAATTTTTTTAATCATATAAGCAGAAAAAGTACAGTCATAAAACTCTTTTGCTAAGTCAATTTTATCTTGATGGTGTACATTGTCACTAACGAACCACAAATTATTATTATCTGCATATATTTGCTGACCATATAACAAAATACATAGTTTCTTACAGCAGTAATCAAAAGTTTCTTTATTAATGGTAATTAACTCAAAATCTTTATGCCCTTCACTCATATTATCCAAACTTTTATCTTGCTCTAGAACTTTCGTAAATAAATCCCGATTTCTTTGCAACACTGAAAAACCTTTTTTTAGTTGTGTACCTTTAAAATTTGTAACTAAATATTTTATTAAGAATCCAGTGGCTGAATAATGAGATATTTCAATACCCTTAACTAAACACTGCATTAGGATAACAATTAGTGAACCTTCCAACTCAACTGCCTTCCTTTGAGCCAATGCCTTTATTTTTATGTCTTTAGTTTCTTGCTGCTTTTGTATAATATTTTCTTTAAAATCATAAACTATATTTGTTAACATTTTTACATTATTTTGGATAATTAACTTCATGATAAGACTTTTATAAGTAATAAAGGTTTGCTCTTCCGATAGAATTCCTAACTCATCTAAGAAAGCTCTTAACTGTCTCTCATTATTAATGTCAAGGGAGTCTAAAAATTCTTTTAAACTTAAGGAGAAATTTTGCTTAAGTCTACCCTCTCCATTTACATAGATAGAAAAATAAAGAGAAACCAGGCTTCTCCCTTTTCTGTAGTGTTGATTTTTATAAAGGTGATTAATGAGCGATAAAGTGTTTCTTAACAAAGAATTATATAAATCTATAAAACTTTTCTTATCTTGTTCAAGTAAATAAGTAGCTAAATTATCAATATTATATTTTTTATTTTCACTTTTTAAGCGATTAATTACATTAGCAAGTCTATAAACACTTTCTTCAAATTCTTTATTCATATTATTATCAGCGGCATATTTCAAATTCTGGAATACACTTTCTATATTATAATGGAGTTTTCTATATCGATTATCTATAAATTTATTAAAGTACTTATGCCTATAGGTACGTGTGATTAATCTTATTTCACTATTAGTATCTCTTATGGAATTCCTAAGCATTTTGTCTATACTCATTGATTCAAATAACGACTTAATTAAATCGATAAAATTACCTATAGACCAACCAATACCGATGGCCCATAACAATATTTTTGAAAAAAGGATTTTTGAAATATGCAAAGAATCAGGTTGTAATATCGAAGCATTATAATTTTCTACAAGGGTATATCCTGTAAACATAGTAAATAAAAAGATACTTAGAACAACAACTACAAAACGGTTCTTTCTAGAATTAATGGAAGCAGAAGGAGCTACACTCTTTTGTTCCCTATGGGTGAACACATAAATTGCAGAAATTATTGATAAACAAAATCCCAAGGAGCTTGTAGTCCTAGAGATAATATCCCTAACTGTTATATCTCCAAAATGATTAAAACCAATACTATCAAAAAAATAATAAATAGCATTTCTTAATTCCGGAGAAACTGGTTTATCCACAGGGGGAGCTAGAACAAAATAAAAAATTAAAAAAGCAATAACTAAAAATAAAAAACCTAGCATTGGAAATAAGGCGAAGAAAGAAACTATTCTGTCCACTAGCCATATTCCCATAGTTAACGTAAATCTCCATTTTGCTAAGAAACTTTTATAGAGACGATTTATATATTTTTTAAAATCTTCGTAGATAATTTTTTTGTCCATAGAAAATCTCCTTATCACATACAAAAAGAGACGACTAGTGTTCGTCTCTTTAAATTTATCTACACCATTTAATTAATTTGGGTTTGAAAATATTTCCTAATTTTATTTTTAATAATAGTATCATTTTTATCGGTATATAGCCATGGATCCTCTTGATGTGTTAACTCCTCAAGGTATTTCCCATCATATTCTCCGTATGCTTCCCATACTGCATCAAGGATATCCAACTGCGGTTTAGTAAAGATGCGTTTTCCATTCACCTTATTTTCAAACGGTTTATGATGGATTGTAAGATAACCTAAATGTCTATAATCAAAGTAAAGTTCCGGTACTACAGGACCATGATCCCAAGCTTTAATATCTTCATGAAATAGAGGTTCTCCCTTAAAAGCCATATACCAACCCTGAGCATAATATACTAGCTTCTGCAACTTTAATGGAGTAATCGCCAAAGGTGTGCTTGGAACACTTAAACTAATAAAATAATTTGCAACATCTTTAGCTGTTGGCATATAACCACCTCCTTACTTAAATTTTAGACTAAATCTGTAAAAATGTCACTCGTTTACGGTAAAAAACAACTTATTTCTTTAAAATTAATGGCTATGTTATTTTCAACAATGTTTTTTGGCACCATTCCTGCGAATAAGTGAGCATTCGAGAGATATTCGTATCAAACTGAGGGAGTTTAAGAGTGCTGTTAACTAGAATTCAACAAACGGTCCAGTTTGTTGAGCAACTTCTTTAAAGATTTTTTGCCGGTGGGTGGAGATAGAATATACGTATCGGATACAGCAGATTTTACATATAAGCAGATTATAAGTAACAATTATATAAAATCACGTGTAGGTATCGCTTACTAATAATATTCTCTTACATTACTTTAAGCATTTATAAAACCGTTTAATTCAATAGAAGAACTTAAAAAGGAAATTAGAAGTTATATGACCTACTATAACAATCTAGATATCAATGGAATTTAAAGAAGATGACCCCTGTTGAATACAGAAATCATCTTCTCCATGTGGAATGACCTTTACAACGGGTACACTTAAAAAATCTGGCTAACAGCGGCCCTTGATTAACTTTATCAATATTACTACATTATACAAAAATTCTATAAATTCGATTTAACCCAGGATTCTAACTGTCCCTCCTGTATTTCTCCTTCATGTATTTGTACAACTTTTCCTTCCCTATTAATAATAAAGCTTGCTGGGAGCAAATCAACATTAAATAAATTTGTGACTTCACTTTGTTTATCCAACAGTACTGGTAAATGTAGATTATTTTGTTCAAAATAATTTCTTACTACAAATTCGGACTCTTCTATGTTAATTGCTAATACTTCAAAGCCATTATTCTTATATTTATCATATACATTTTGTATTGCAGGCATTTCGTTTTTACAGGGCTTACACCATGAACCCCAAAAATTCAACAATACTACCTTTCCTTTTAATTCTTCTAAGTTATGTTCTGACCCTGATAAATTTTTAAGAGAAAAATTAGGAGCACTTTCATTAATTTTTACTTTTACCATATCTTCTTTTGTGATATTCATATAGAGCACAAACACAACTGAAAGAAACAATAAAGCAAGGATAAAAACTCGAAACCAATACCGTTTTTTCTTCTCCACAGTTAGATCCTCCTGTTATATATTATCATTCCAATATTAATAAACAAATTTGGAAAGGTAAACAATTATATCCATTGATAGGAATATATATATAAAATTACATATTTTATACATTTTCGACATATTTTTGAACATATGGTATTTACAAATAGAGTTATTAATTGATATAGTTAGTTTCATTAGCGCTAATGTATAATTTTACCTTGGTAAAAAATAGATTAACTGTAATTAAATATTAAACTATTATTATCAACTCTATTTAAAAACTTTCTAATGAGGTGTACAATGAAAAAAAAGATTAATAGAATATTATCCATTTCTGCTTTTTGTTTTGTATTACTATTACCGAGTTTAGCAATGGCTTCTTCATATGTTTCCACTTTCTCTATTCTAACATCAAGTGGTTTTAAAGGTGCCACTCGTTCTTATGATGGTTCAAACCTTGGTATCACTACATATGGTAAAACTGCTGACGGACAATCTGCATATGGAACAAGCAGTATTTTTTATATAGCTTTATATAGAGATAACACATGGGCTGATGACCATATTGGAACTGTAACCCACTCTAGAACTGCTGATTCAACATCTAAATGGTCTAGTGTCGGAAAAGGAAATTATTATTTTACGTTTTGGAAAAATGATGATAAAGTTTATGTAAAAGGAACAGTTGGAATGTTTAACTACTAATAATTTTATATCCTCCTAGATTAGACACTATCTTTATCTAGGAGGATATAAAACTAGCACAGTAATAAAGGAGAAATAATTATGCTTTTATCTTCCTCAATACCATATGCAATAGGAATATTAATTGGGATTACTTATATTACTTACAAATTAATAGCAAAGTTTATCTTAAAAAGAGAAGTAAACATCCTGATCGATCTGATTTTGGGGTCATTTATTGTGTATATATTTGCAATCATTGGATTAACCTTATTTCCATTGCCTATTGGAGCAGAACACTTAACAGTATTAAGAGGCACCCAAAGTGATAGTAGTATTACATTCAACATATTACCATTTACTTCTATTTTAGACACCATAGTAACTCAAGAAATATCCTCAAACACCTATCAGATAGTACGTCAATTAGGGGGGAATGTTTTGTTGTTTATTCCAATTGGGATATACGTGCCCCTATTATTTAAAAATAAATTTAAAAATGTCCTTATATTTGGTTTTATCTTATCCTTAGCAATAGAAATTTTTCAACTCATAATATCTATGTTTATTGACTTTAATTATCGTATAACAGATATCGACGATATCATTCTAAATACTAGTGGTGCTATTTTAGGTTTTCTTATTTCAAAATATTTAGGATTTCAAAAAATTGATGATATGATTTCAAGTAATGTTAAAAAGGTTAACTTAAACTAAGTAATCAGTGTAGAGGAAAATAAAATCAACGAATTCTCTTTTTTAATATCCCTTAAGATTAAACAGTTATTTCTTTAGGCAGTATGTAAGGTCTAAATCCGGTAAGTCCCGGATT
This sequence comes from Robertmurraya sp. FSL R5-0851, assembly GCF_038002965.1. Taxonomy (NCBI): domain Bacteria; kingdom Bacillati; phylum Bacillota; class Bacilli; order Caryophanales; family Bacillaceae; genus Robertmurraya; species Robertmurraya sp. FSL R5-0851. The sequence continues at coordinate 148,663 of NZ_JBBOOE010000002.1, forward strand.
TAGACCTCTTTATTTACCTTAATTCATTTTTATCTATAGGTTCTCTGTATTGTTTTTGCTTAAAATGTTCGATCATATTCATACAATAGTAGATGATCGTATATGGACCCGACCCTTGCTATAATGACAGTTAACTTTTATTAGGCAGATACTAGTGGTGTAAAAGAACTTGAAGATTAAATTTAACGGAAACAATCCTATATATTTACAAATTGTTCTGTATTTCAAGATCCAAATAATAAATGGAACACTACTTCCAGGGCAAATTTTGCCCTCAAGAAGGGAAATTGCTACTCTACTAGGGGTAAATATTAACACGGTACAAAGAGCTTTTACTGAGTTGGAAAGAGAAAGTATAATTGTTAATCACCCAAATAGAAATAGCACTATACAGGACGATTTATTGGTAATTAAAAAAATACGTATAGATTTAATTAGGAAATATTTAGATGTATTCTTAGAAGACGTAAAAGATATTAATGTTTCATTCAGTGAAATAGTTACCATTCTAAAAGGGAAATATTAGTAACAAACCACCTAAAAGAGTAAAGGGATGTATATGTTTGCAAAACCTAAGGAAATCTATAGTGATTTGGCCCCCTAATTCTGGATAAGAGCCTTCAAAAGCTCTTTCTTTCTCGTTTTTGATACTTAGCTATCCTGCCTCACTTTTCGCTTCATCACTTCTTTGCTACAGACTTATCATCATCTCTTTAATGAAGCCTTCTTTCAAGCTTGGAATATTTGAAAATGGTTATGTGGAAATATATTTGGAGGGCTTTTAGTCATAGTTACTAATATAATGTCGTTGGTTGGCTTTATTTTATTAATGATCTTCTCAGTTATATTAAAAGGAAAGAATATAAATTTTAGGAATAACGGGCTTTGATCCACTAAGATCAAGGTCCTTTTTTACATAAATTTAGAGCAACATTATTTAACAATAGTTGCAGTATTATTGAATAACAATTCGGGGGTTAAGAGCTTAGGAATATCCTGGCTCTTTTTTTAATGAAAAAACAATTTTTATCATATCACAAAAACTTTCTCTGTTTTAGAATCGTCTAATTGGTGGAAGGGAGCAGAGTGCCTTGGAAGATAGTATCATTAAAGAGCTTATAGTAAATGACAGGGAGAAACTAATTGAACAGCTAATGGACCAGTATGGTCAATCGCTATTGTACCTTACTTATTCATACGTAGGTAAGAGGGAGTTAGCTGAAGACCTTACTCAAGAGATATTTGTTAAATGCTATCAAAAATTAGAACAATATCAAAAAAAATCTTCAATAAAAGCTTGGATTTGGAGAATTGCAATTAATCATTGTAAGGACTATCTAAGGAGCTGGCATCATAAACATATCATCGTTTCTGAGGAACAAGTAAGGGATATCCCTAGCCAGGAGAAAGAAGTGGAAAACCAAGTTATCCAGAGATATGAAGACGCAGAATTAGTTAGAACCGTAATGAGTTTGCCAGATACATACAGGGAAGTTGTATATTTATACTATTTTGAGGAATTACCGATTAAGGCAATCTCTCACCTAACAAGTGTGAATCAGAATACGATTAAGACCAGGCTAAAACGAGCAAAAGAAATCTTAAAAGAAAGCTTGGAGGTATAAATATGGAAGATCGTTTAAAGAACTTTAAAAAGGCTATGAAAACAACGGTTTTACAAGAACTTGCTTTTACGGAGGAACACAAAAATAAAATTAAACGAAAAATTAGCCAGTTATCTACCCCTTCAGAAGACGATGTATTATTAGCCATTTTTCAGTTACTTAAGGAGAAACGTACGGGCTTTGAATTAAGTAGATTGCTACGTGCAAGAGGAATTGAAAAGTTTGAGAACGAAGAGGGCTTCCTCTATATGTCCTTACATAAATTCGAACATAAAGGTTACCTTCACACATACTGGGATGAACCTGATGTTAAGTACTATCAGCTTAGTACCAAAGGGTTAAAGTTCTTAAAATATCTTGAATACGAAGGTTATAGTAAAGCTTACTTTCTAAAAGAAATATTGGAGAGGTAATTAATATGACTAATCATAAGGAACATTTCTTAACCGAAGTTATGCAATATATAAAATCAAAAGAAGCGAAGGAAGTTGTCTACAAAGAGTTAAGTTATCATTTGAAAATGTCTAAGTCAGAACTAGTATCTAAGGGTGCAAACGAAAACGAAGCTGAAGAAAAAGCTATAAAGCAAATGGGGAGCCCAGCAGAACTTGGTACTCACTTTAATAAACTGTATCGTCCTGTTTTTGACTGGAAACTATTTGGGCTTTTTCTCATCATTATATCAATGGGTATACTGCCTATAATAAATGTACAAGATGTACATTCTCAAAATCTTATGATTAGACAGCTGATGTTTATTGCTATGGGGATTATAGTTACAGTAACTGTGATGTTAATAGATTATAGAAAAATAAAGAAATTGGGTTGGCTATCTCTTATAGTAGCATTTGGGTTACTGCTTGCTTTTAACTATTTCCCAAGTTTTAGGATAAACGGAGTTGGTTATCTTGAAATAGCTGGATTTATCATTAGTGTGAGGGTAGTATTGCCATTACTTCTAGTGTTCTGGGCTTGCTATATGTCGAAGGAAAAACCAAAACTGCTTGTAGTGTTTATTGTGTTTTTGCTTTCCGTGTTCTTATTTATGCGATTACCAAGCCTTACTGATGTTTTTATTTATTCCATAATGGTGTTAACTTTATTTCTTTCTTGTTCAATCAGTAAAAAAGCCAAATTTACAACTATTGGCGTTTCTTTTGGTCTTTTTCTTACCTTTGTAGTTCTTCTTTGGTTTACTACGGAAGAATACCAATGGGTTAGATTACTAGCATTCCTAAATCCAGAGGATTACGCACAAGACGCAGGTTATATGTACTTAATGTTAAAAGATTTTATAAAGAGTGGTGGCTGGTTTGGAAACCAGGAAGCTGTGAATCCTATTCCCGACTTAACAACTGATATGGTCTTTGCAAATATCACCTATTTTTATGGGTGGCTAGTAGCTGCGTTTCTACTCGTCCTACTTTCATTGCTTCTATTTAGAATGATCGTCCTTTCTATACAAATAAAGGACCGATTCGGAAAACAACTAATCCTTGGAGTATGTTCACTACTTTCTATCCAATTTGTTTATAATGTGGGAATGATCCTTGGCTTATTGCCAATTATATCGATGTCATTACCGTTTATTAGCTACGGTCTAACACCAACTGTTTTAAATTCTCTACTAATTGGGATAGTTTTAAGCGTGTATCGTCGGAAAAATATAGCTTTAAAAATCTAATATCTTTATAAGACTTAAGAGGGGATTTGTTTACTCTTATCTAACGGCTGTCATTAACGATAGCCGTTTTTGGGTTGATGTTATTGAAAACATTTATCAAAGTATTATCTTTGTGAATTATTACACTTAAAGAAAAGGGGGCATTTGTTTAATTAGCTAATATATATTAAAATAGCTCAAAAGACCCCGCTTTATCAGAATACATAAAAAGAGGACTTCACATGATCAAAGACGAAAAACCTTTTGGTGACATTGAATCCCAAGGTAGTTTAAATAATAATATATCAAAACCCACAATTTTAGCGCTTACTCAGGTGTTTAAAGCTTTGTCAGATCCCACTAGAATTAATATTATATATTTCCTATCTATTTCGGATGAGTTGTCAGTGGGAGATATCGCTGTGAAAATAGGACTGACTTCTTCGGCAGCTTCATACCAATTACGATTTCTCGAAAATCTTGGCTTAGTAAGGGCAAGAATTGAAAAAAACGCTAAACTTTACTCCTTATACGATAATGAAGTTAAAAAGGGAATCAAATTAATGTTTAAACATCAGAGGATATTTAATCAGCAAAAACTTACGTAGAGCCATCTAATCTTAAATATTTTATAAATCATCCTACGGCTAATAGAAGAAAATTGGCCTTTCTTATTAGACGTGGATGATTTATATAACATATAACACAAGCCTTCACAGTGCTACCATATATTAGAAATCCATATCATCAAGAATACTTTTTTGTATTTTATCAGTAAATGGTACTATATTATCTTTATTTCGCCCCTTTTTTGTCCTCCTAAACTCCTCGAATTTGCTATATCCCTCCATTGGATTAGGAGAAAACGCTGTCTCAAACAAGTAAGATACAATAGGATTTCTGCTCTTCCCTGTGGTTATAAGATTCTCAAGAGGTACATCATCATTTATACTCGCTTCTAACCACATAAATAAAATATTTTCATAGTCATTTACCTTTTGTTTGAGTAAATTATTTTTCTCTCTTTCCTCTTGTAAGAGCATTTCATTCTTCCTGTTTTTTTCCTTCAAACTTTCATAATTTTTGATGTATCTTTGTAATCTATTTTCATTTATTGATAGCAATCCTATTATTTTCTCTTTATCTTTGTCTTTTCCTTTAAAATATCGCTCTACAGCATCTTTAGTATTAACTACATGGATTTTATTGTCTTCTTGAGACCCAATGAATACAGTTTCCATGTAAACTGCATTCATCTTATCAATAGCTACTCTTCCATCACCTTTACGCCAAAAATACTCTGTAAACTCATAACTTATATCACCAGTTTCAAAAAGATTTCTAGAAAAGTGGTATACGTCCATATATTTTATAATCGATTTGGATGTCCTATTCTTGTCATAGAGATGTAGTACCAAATTCAACTGTTCCTGCGGATACAATGCCTTAGGCCTACCGGCACTTCTACTTGTTTTTCCCAATGTTTTCACCATCTTACCTTTTTCTTATTTTTCCCCTAAACTTAATAGACCTATAAAGGGCTGAGTCAAGCTGATATTTTGTAAGCAATAAATCTTTATTAATATGGGGATTGAACTCTGCATACTCTTCATCCCTATGAGCATTTTTAATTACTAATTTATGTAGATTAGATAATACATTAGAAAGTTTCTTAACCTCATTGTCCCTTTTGGCTAATTCCTCATTTATTATGGAGGCCTTATCAAAATATTCTTCATCTGTTATTCTCCAGTAGTCACAAGAAAAACAGTCTGTTTGACAATATTGCTCAGGGTCAGTACAGTAACCAATCTCTAAATCTCGTTTAAAAGTTGTACTAGGAGGACGAAAAATATGATGCTCCTTAATGTAATCGCCAAATTCAAGGTGTAATGAATATGCATTAACTTTTCCATGTGAATCATTCTTAATATTTATCTTAAACTTTTGCATCAGCTGCAAAATTTCCGTATCTACCCAGTATTCTTGATGTTGATGATAATGATATTGTGATTGTAATTTTGTATGTCCCCCTAATCTTGCAATTTCGACAGGGTGATAACCCTGTCTCATTAAGTTTAAAAAAGCAAAGTGTCTAGTATCTCCTGGTTTCAAGGGTTGGGTTACATCATAATTAACGGGTTTTTCCTCCATATGTTGAATTCTAGCCTTATCCCAAGAAGTGGGGAACTTTACAGAATAACCGTATCTCTCGGCTACTATATAGGTATAAAAATCTAATAATATGTACTCAAAAACACCTAAATTAAACTTTTCAGCATTCACCTTTTTGAACTGTTTAGGTGTAGTTGACATATATGAAATAAATGTTTCGGAAAACCCAAATTCACTAGTACTATTTTTGTACTCGTTCATTATTTCAAATAATTCCTTTGGTATTAAAATAGTATCAATAATTTGAATTCTTCCAACGTTATTTTTTTGCTTAATTCTAGGTAATTTAACATAGTATTTATCCTCCTGTGAAAACAAACAATTCCGGTCCATCTTACAGAACTCTGAAGGTCTTATTGGGATTAAATTTGTCAAGTTCCACCAAAGGAAAATGGGGAAATATCTATAGTATTCATCACTTTGGAAAGAGGTTTTATTGAAAAAATCCTCTAGAATCCATGAAAATAATATAACCTCTTTGGATGGAGGTAATGATCTTGTATTACTGAAAGTTTCTGTCTTTAAATTAGATTTCGCTTTTAATAGTAACTTAAGAAAGTCTCCAGACTCTAAATCTTCAAAGTAATCAAGAAAGTTTAGAACAGCTATAGTAATATCCCAACATTGTCGATTCGATATTTTATATTCAAAATACCTTTTGGTCTCCTTCAATAAGGATGAGTTAAACCAGTCTGTTAAGTTACAAAACTTAAGAAATGAGTGGTAGTAATTTTGAACTGACTGTGGACCAATTCTCGACAGTAAAGAGGTAATCCAACACTTTATAATGTTGATCAATTCAAATTTACTAATTTTCTCCCTAAGAGAAGAAAAATAGATTTTATTGAAGTCAAATGTGACCGTCGTGTCTGAAATGTTATTCGCGAATACCCATATGTCTTTCTCAAATTCCCCTTCAAGAAGGGTACCAAGTTGATGTTCTTTCAGTAATATTTCTTTAGCTAACTCCATACTTGATTCTAAATCAAATTTATAATCATTAAATTCTTCAATAATTAATGCATCTTCTGCTGACGTAAAACTACCATGCTTACTCATTTTTTTCTCCTGATCTTATAGTTAAATATTCTAATGCGCTAGGCAACTTTTTTAACTCCTCTTTTAAGGCCGGTAACCCTCCTGGGATAAATTGTGTAACAGTATCCTCACCGAATTTTTCAACTGCTTGTTTTAATAAAAATAACTGTGGATAAAGTCTATTAGTTAGTCTTGTTTTTTCGCCGACTTTATCTGTTAAATAAAATTTTGCAGAGAAATCATTTAGTCTATCAACAATTGTTTGTCCAATATCTGATAAAGCATAAATATGGGGGATTACGAAAGGGCAGTCACCACATTCTTTTTCTGGAAATTGGCACCTCTGAAATACACATTGATAACCATATTGCTTAGCAGGTTGTTGCCCAAGATTAATACAATTTAAGAGGTCAGTTAAATCCGGATGGTTATTTAGTACCTTTTTAACTAGATCCCTTTCCCGTAGTAGAGCATTAAAAAAAGCAGCAATCGTCTCAATTTGGACATAGTCTCCAAATGTATTTTTGATTAATAGAGATCGATTCGTTCTGGCAACTCTATCTGTTGAAGGCTGTCCCAATAATAAATCACCTAAAATTTCATAAGAGTATCCGAAATGACCAACTTCAAATAATTGATTTGTAAGAAAATCAATATGTTCTCGTGGTATGTCGATATAAATATTGGTTATTTCTTCATCTGAGTGACTTCGAATGAATTTTGTGATTTCTAGAGGGTTTCTTTTTGTTACTTTCTTGATAACGTTGTATATATAACTAATTAGTGTTCTATTCATTTTTCTGGAACCAAAACTAAACGTTGAAATAAAACTACTAAAAAATGCTTTTCTATGAGTGTTAGTGAATTTTCTTTTTACGCTGTTAAAATCAATTAAGGTCTTACTACTAGCTTTCTTACATCGTAGTTCACATATTATCGCAGCATATGCAAACGCAAGGGTCAACTCTTCCGAGCAGAAAAAGTACCTTCTTTTTTGAGTTTTTGAATGAATAAAGTTAATAGATTTCACTTGATTGATAATTGATTTAGCTTCTTCAAGTGTCAATTCATTTCCCTCAAACCATTCTAAGCTATCAACTCTAGTTTTACTTATATCAATTCGTGGAAATAAAGTTATATCTCTATGGCGCCATGCATTGTTCATATGTAATAGAACATAAAGCCAAGATGAAGCGTAATTAACATAATTACTACTTCCCGCATTTTTTGCATCTCTTATTGCTTTGTTCTTATGAAGAGATATATCCCCAACGTAATCCAACAAACCCATATATTCACTAATTTGATATATACTTTTTTCATTTCCATTTTCGTTTGGAATAGGTTTAAAATCTAACTTATTTAAGTCATAGCCCTTTAAGCCTTTTTTCGATAAATTTTTGTTTATTGCACGAATAAATGAAATAAAATGATTTTTAATATTGGCTGGTATATCCTTATTCCTAAATATTCTTAAATTTAGCTCTTTATGGGATTGTGTCAGTATATCTCTATCTATTGAATTACTTATTATTAATTCTGTCACACGTAATAGTTCTTTGATATAATCTCGTTTCGTATCATCACTAGCATTTGTCCTCTGTAGTTTCCTCCCAACAAATTGAAGCCAGAATTTTTCAGTATTTTTCGAAGAGGGGGGGAATATATATTTAAATTCTTTAAGCGCAATCTTAAAAATTAAAAAAGGATCTGCATCCATACGGTTTATAATGTCACGTTTTTTCTCATAATTCACTTTTTTAAATTTGTATTCTTCTATTTCGGATTTAAGGTAAACATGGTGGATCTTATTCATTTTCCTTTCTGTTCTATTAGTTCTTAGCAGAGGGGGTATTGGAACAGTTGTAAAACCATACCTTGTAATTATTTCAGTCAAATTTAAATACTTTTTTGCTTCATCCCGCGTATAATAGTGAATTAAGTAATAATCCCATAATTTATCTTGCTCAGTTTTTAAAAACTCGATGTCTTGTTGACTAAAATATACTTTCTTTTCTCTTTCTCCTATTTCTTCATAAACTGGAGTCAAACTATATTCATTTACCACTTTCTCAAAACTTGCCGGAGATATATTAAGCTTAAAACTTGCAGCCTGTCGTGAATATGAATTATGTTTGGCTATTTTTTTATCCCGATATTCATAAAAGTCATTTTTATATATGTAGTGATATTGCTGATTGTTTTTTTGTATTTTTATAATTGGCTTACCAATTTTTGGCCATATATAAGCAAAATCATTTACGTTACTTCCCATTATTTCTGCTGCTTCAACTAGAGAGACCATATTATTACAAAATTTTTCAAGGTCCAATTTTAAAATATAGTAGTTGTTACCCTTGATTACTTCGTTAATGCAGACCATTTTTAAATTTCCATTATTATGTAATTCTAAAAATCTTTCATTATAATAGCTATTACTTACTGGTTTTGGTATTCCTAATTTCTTTAAGAATTGTCTTATAGTTATAAAACCTGATCTAAATAAATTTAAATTCACTTTATATTCGACTACGTCGTAGACAGAAAACAACTGGATTTCCTTAACAAATTTAGATTTAATTTTCCCTTCATCTGCTAACCTTCTTAGTGTTTTATAATCCATTGAATATTCAGGGTAAAGTTTCCTAATAACATTTCCATTGAGATAAAGTTTTTTATCTATTTGGTTTATTTCCCCATTAACTTCTTCATTATTATCTAATAGACAAATGGCTTCTTTAATGCTAATTTTCTCCATGCTTAACTTCCTTTTTCCATTTTTCAATATTTGATTCTTCAATTTTTGCTAATTTATCTGTATACGCCTCACGAATTTTATTAATCGCTTCATTAGTAAGTTTTATAGCATTCTGTTCCTCAACATAAGAAAGTACTGAAAGTATATTTTTATCTCCCCTCGCAACAGCAACTTCTGGGACGGTTGCACCAATTTCTAGCAAAAAATTAGTAAAAACACCTCTACATATATGGGTTGACCAGTGTTTACTAGTAAGATATTCATAATCCTCAACTTGCTCTTCTTTACTCAATTGCCTCAAAAACTCTTTTTTTATTTTGTTGAATTTTTCGTAATAGCTCTTTCCAGATATAGGATGTCCATTACTCGATGAGACAAAGAGAGCTTTTTCGTTCTTTATTTCACATTTTCTGGTAAGTGAATCCAAATGGACCTTATGTTTTCTATATACTTTTGACAATACGTCATTAACTAGTAAATATTGATTCCTAGGTCTTTTTACTTGCTCGTGTGTATGATTCTTTTTGTGACCAAATAGAAGTTCCTGGTTATCTCTAATTCGTAAAATAAAGCTCCTGATTCCATCATCGTTGCCATTCCAATAAGTTGGTTTTTCTAAACTATCCTTTGTTAGGTTCACAACTTCACCAGCTCTTAACCCCCCAAAGAATTGAAAAGCAACACCCAATGCAATATCAGGAGATATTTTTTCAGCAGTGTTTATAAACCTTACTGCCAATGCATACCTATTATCCCCAAAGTCTACAAGCTTACTTGAGATACCCGCATCTTTGGGAGGGTATATAGTACCAAGTTCCAAGTCATCAAATGGCGAACCCTCTAAAATATTAAAAGGCTCGTCTATTATTCCTTGTGTATTAAGCCAGTGAAAAAAGTTTATTAAATAATATTCCATTCTATAAACGTAATTAGAATCTAACTTACCTGCACGTGCCCTTAAAGAAAGGAGGGATATATATTTTGAACCATGAATTAGTTTTAGTCCGAACAACCCTTTTTCATTCAAAGGAAGAAAATCTCTATGTCCCTTTTCTACTTGTTTTATAATAAAGTTTAGAAACTTTGTTAGTTCAGACGCTGCATTTCTTTGATTACTTAAAGAACCTGATTTCCTTCTATACATACCCTTTATGTAGTTTGTTATGGGTGAAGGATATATTTTATTAGTTTTTTCATCTCTTAACCCAATACCAATTACTTGTTTTTTAAAAATCTCCCCTTCAAAAAAATCCATTGTTGCAAATTCCACGACAGTATATTTATACTTCATTTGACCCTTAAACATTTTTCCCCCCACTCGAATTAACTCCATATAATATTTAATGGATATAATTTTGGATTAATGATATATAAAGGTTTATCGACCAAAATAGTAAATAATTTATTATTACCTCCAAATATAGTTATACAACTACTTTCAAAGTCGTTCCTTTGAACACTTAAAAGGATTGCTAGCACCATTGTTTCCTTATTGGAATGTGACCACCATCGATGCGTATGAACTAGGTTCTGTTTCAAGCAGAAAACGTGGATACGCAGTGGCTTTCAGAGAGGAAACGGACTTTCAATTTCCTACTATCCCTAAGCTGCCCGAGCATAAGCGACTGACGGTCGGACAAGTGCTAGGTAAGGATTGGGAAGAAGGGGATTGGAGAACGATTAAAGGGTCTACCATGGAGCATTTGCTATCAAAGGATGGAAAAAAGAACAATTTTAGCGCTCACAAAAATCGTACTTTAGTCGGTTTGGAGGACAAGAAGATATCTTGTATCATTGCGAATTACGCAAAAATCAATGTAACTTCTAGTTATTTCAAACATCCTGAGAATCCTGATTTATGGAGATTGTTCCGTTCGGATGAATTAGCTCGATTTTTAGATGTACCTGACAGTTTCTCGTTTCCAGAATTCATTTCTGAAAACCAACGAGCTGCGCTACTTGGTCAATCAGTTTCGGGTAATGTCGTTCGGGCAATCGGGATAGAAGTGGCTTATTCATTGATGAAGCAGAGGGTTCAACAATCAGTGGAACGTCAAATGACCATTCCATTGGAGCAAAACCAAAACAATCAGCTAGCCTTCATTATTTAGGCTACGGCAGGAGGAATTACTATGCTATATGTTAGCGGTAGATCAACCAATTTTTATTGGATTTTCTATAAAGTAGAAACAAATAAATTCATAATTACCAATGATGAAGAGTTAAAAAATGGAGCATTAGGTGATTTATTAGACGATGGATATGAAATCATTTGGGATAGTGCTCTTTCAAAGGACATAGCAAAGGAACTAGTCATGGAACAGATTCATACTTTCCTAGATTGGTATCAAAGGGATATTCCGCTCGAACGCTTACTATTGGAGGAACCAAAGCCTTTAATGTTAGAAACAGTGCCTCTTAGCTTTAAACAGGCTTGTGAGTTTATAAACACCCATCATCGTCATCATCAAGCTCCCCAGGGGCATCGTTTTAGTGTTGGTCTTAGTGATGGGAAAGACTTAGTAGGTGTGGCCATAGCTGGAAATCCGGTTAATCGTTATCTAGATGATTCACGAACCTTAGAGATTACTAGATGTTGTATGAAAAGCAGCATTTATAAAAATGGTGTGTCGAAGTTGCTATCCGCAGTTTATCAAGCGGGAAAAGCGCTCGGGTATAAGCGGATTATTTCGTATACATTGGAGGAAGAGACAGGTATCTCCCTTAAAGCTAGTGGGTTTTACCTCGATGGTATCAGTGAGGGTGGTTCTTGGAATTGTCGTTCAAGAAAGAGAACTGATAAAGCTCCTACTGGACCAAAGAAAAGATGGGTTAAGAAAATTAGTTAATTAAGGGGGAACTGTTATGGATTTATTGACAAGCTTGCTCCAACTACCGTCCTTATGGATGTTAGTTCTAGGAGTGATAGCATTGATCGTGGTCGTGAAAGTAATTCGCTCAGTAGTTGGAGCTATTACTGGACTAGTGTTCGCTGTCATTGGTTTAATCCGAATTTATTCGTTTTTAAGCGATAAGTTCTAATCATAATACAGGAATCAGAGAAGAGTTTATAAGCTCTTCTCTTTTTTATGGGAGGAAATAAAAATGTATCTAGAATATACCGTAAATGCGAGACAGGTAGAGAGAAAGTTTCAAAGAGAAATGAACAAACAAGGGTTTTATCGTACCGCTAAAGGAAACATCAACCGTTTAGTGGAGTATGGCAAAACACATGTATTCGTGATAACTGAAAAAGGGGCTAATCCCATCGAGTTGGAACGGACTAGTATTCGAAAAGCGATTACTTTTTTCTTTTTTAAGAGAACAGCGATTCGCTCAGATTTTAAGATCTTTTCCGAGTTCACTTCGGCCATGTTTGCCATTATCGTTCATTGTTTTCGAGATAAAAGCAAGTTGCTGAAGTTAAAACATGGTCTCTTTCGAGTATCTTTAATCGGAACAAGACACTGGTTTAGCGGTTTAGAACGGTCTCCGGACATTCTTTCTCTTCTAAAAAGTTTGGGTGGAAAGTACGTTCTGTTCAATTATAAAAGTATCTTGGAGTCACCTAATTGTTTACGTCAATTGGACGAAAACGACCTTTTTTGTATTTGTGACAGTGGAGCTTTTTCCTTGTTTAACCAGTCAAAAAAGGATGAGAAAAACGAGGTTTATCAGCCGGCTCTATTTGAGTCGGAATTGTTAGATGAGATGATCCTTGAAGGGTACGCTCAATTTATCAATAAGCATAAAAGTAATCCGAGAATACTAGGATTTATGCCATTAGATTGTATCGGAAATCCACAGAAGACAAGGGAGAACTATAAGAAACTTAAAGAATTGACCGACGCTCATATTTACCCTGTGTGGCAAATAACGGACACGTTGGAGGAATTAGACCGAATCGTAGAAAAAGAGCCTGAAATGGTCGCTATAGGTGGCTGTGTCCCATTCTTAAGCTCGCGTAAAGACTTTGTTCGGGATAAACTGAAGGTGATTACGAAACGTCATCCTAACGTTTGCTTTCATGGACTAGGAATAGCAAATGAAATGCTATTAGACTTTGGGATTTTCTCTGCTGATTCGACTGCGTATCTAAACGCACGTAAGTGGTCTGATAGAAAGGTATACTTACCGACTGGAGAGCGGATAGAGGCCCCAGTAGAGATGTCTACGATGGAGATTATTGCTCATAACATTAAATTCTTATTGGGGTTAGAAAACCTTGAAGAGAGTCAACTATCCCTATTGGATATGGCTCAAATAGCATAAAGGAATATTAAATATGCCAATTATGGTAGGAGGAAAAGAAAATGGAATTTAGCTGCTGTCATGCTTTTAATAAATGCGATTATGGAAAGTTGGAGTGTATCTTTGCTACAACGGATCCTAATATGAAACAGCGTTGTCGCTGTTATCAAATTAAACATTCACCTCACTATGCATCAAAAGGGAAGAATGAGGATACTCCTGGAACGGAAATAAGAAAAACCAAACAGGAGGTAGAAGAGGTTATCAAAACCCCTGAACTGGAGCAATTAAGCTTATTTTAATGTAAGAGAACCCGTTATAAACTAAAATCGTTTACAACGGGTTTTTCGTAGAATGAAGTTACCTTTATCATTGTATAAAAAAAAGCAAAATTTTTTCAATCAGGAACGTTGGCCGTGAAATAGAGTATAGAGCCGTTTTAGAGCTATCTACTCCTAAAACCTTGCTAGGAGAGCTTTTAGGCTAGTTTACAAGCCTAAAATTATGAAATACAATAAGACTATCAAACTATTTCGAAAGATTGATTGACTACTCCTACTAGAAAGTGGGGTGGTTAATATAAAAACTTTTGAAGTTTTATCATTAATATGTATGTTCAGTTCATTAATAGTTAGTATCTTTTCTGTTATCTTTACTGTAATGATCGCACTATTTTTATCTTTAATATGAAAAGAAGCAGCCATAATACGTTGGGGAACGCTAGGCTACTTCCTTTTCATAGAGTATTAGAGTGAATAGTATAATGAACAATTGTTTCTGTCCGAGTCAATCATTCAATTGAAACAGTTTGTATCAAGACCGAGGTGTTTCAGCACCTTGGTTTTTCTGTTACTAATAAAAAAGTTTACATAAGTAAACTTTATATTTCTGATTATAGCATATGTTAAAAAAATTTATAGAAATTTTATATATTTTTTTTATACTTTTAGGAAATCAAAATTATTATTTATACCCCATAGATTTTCTTTCTAAGCCCAAACCAGATCTTCAGTCGAAACGAATTTTTCTATTAATCCTCTTCTTCCTACATTATTAATTTCCAGATTAAATCTGCCTCTATAATAGACCGCTGAACTAGTATTATAAAGCGGGGAATGCCACGTGATTAATAAGGATTCAACGTCTCTTAATCGCTTAGGAGAGAACCTGCTTCCATATGGGATTTCTACGATCCCTAATCTAACGGTAATCGTACCTTTTTCTTGATAAAGCCAATCTTTATAATGTTCGGCTAATCGTTGGGAGAAGCTTCTTTCTGTTTTTCCAATATACAAAAGAGTTTCTTTGTTTCCGTAGGTTCGGTAGATGGCATAAATACCAATGCTACCAGCAACATCTTTATAACCAAGATTTAATAATGAGTAGGGACCATGCCATTTGATTGTTATAGATTCCATGTTATACCTCACAAATTTTAAGAAGAACAATTTAGGTTTCGACTAGCGTTATGATGAAATTAACCCGACTTGGGTACTAATTCATTTGCAAAATCAATAATTATATCTTTCATGATGTCAGTGATATCACTAACTTCTTTAACTACTTCCTTTGCACCTCCTTCAAAATCCATATAGGAAAGATCAAACCATTTACTTGGGTTATCCCTATTAGCAGAGAGTAGCCGAAAGATATCTTCCTTAACAAATAACATTTTCTCAAGTTCGTATAGGCCCATTACCTTTACGTTAGATAATAAATATTTATATTCTTCGCTATCTTTCATTAGGCCTAATTTATCTGCTGCGTTTGACATAATAATATCCCTACGAACGTAACTATCTTCAAATAATATGACAACTCCAAAAATATCTTCTTTCTTGAAATCTACTGTTTCTTCAAAAGGATAATAATCTACTCTAAATCTTTGAGTGATGTGTAAGTATACTTGTTTAACCGCTTCTGCCATCCTGTCAATTGTATGTAATATATCTTTATCTGACAGATTACGAATGGATACTCTTGGACTCATACTTTTGGAGTCTAGCATAATACATTGACTATCTTTACGTACCATAATGTCTAACGTTCGATTCATATTATGGTGATAAGAAAATTCAGGTGCGACTTCATCAAAATGTTCAGAGAACCGACAAATATGTAAAAGATAACTTTCTAGAACTTCCTTGCCAAAAAGCTGACGTAAATGATTATTGCCCTCAGTTAACCTAAATAAAAGCGAAGACGTAACAGCGTGCATTATAAGATGTGGTAGCGGTAGATATAATTTTTGATTATAAGAGATAAATGGGAATTGATAAAAATATTTAAAACCATATATATAATGTGTAATATCGTCTGTAATCCTCTGCTGGAGATCATTAAATTTCTCCCGTTCTATTGTTAATGTTTCGACAATATGCCTATATCTTTCTATTACAAAATTATATAAACTCTCTTGATTAATAGATTCATTAGAGAAAAGTAATTGAATGCTAAAACCAAACTTAATAAAATCTTCAAATCCGCAACCGAACTTTTCAATGAAATGCTTATTCATATCTACATTATCGTTAATAAAGTTGAATATATAGGAGTAACGAAAGACTTTATATGGAATATTTTCTTGTATTTGAAATTGGTTTAACCCTGTAACTATCATAATATAATCGAGAAAACTGTTGCTGTTGCTATCCATTGCTTCTTCTAATTTTGGCGGCATATATCTCTTGAGAGCACTTATTATTTCAACAAATTGTCTATCGCCACGTCTATCCTCAAAGTCAGCATTAGAGTATTCGCCAAGAGTTATAGTGGAAAATAAAGCAAATGTTTCTAAATCCCAGGGAAGAGCCATACTTCTTAATTTATCTGCATTAACTATACCGTTAAGTGTCATTAGTTTTTTAGAATGTGATTGGCATTTATGCATTTTAGCATCAAATGAATAGCGTTTTAATACAACAGGTATTCGCTTGAAATCCAACTTATTTCCTCCTAGCATTTAAACTATATATTAATAATAACATTGGAACACTAAATACGGACAAACACCTGCACCTAAAATATGTAAATAATATAAAACCTTGATGAAATACCTTTGTAGCATTTTTGTTTATTTATTAAACCAAATATGCTATTATGAATTCAATTAAATTGGACGAATGGGAGTGCCCCAAAACAAGATTATCTAAGGATGATCTGCGTTTTGGGGCACTCTTTTTTTGTCTATATTGGAGGTTAATATATATGGCAAAGATTATTAAAGCAAAAGTAGGAGACATTATCCTTTTCAATCGGAAAGAAGGAACCCATGAAGGGAAGGTTACGAAGGTACAAGACAACAGCGTCTTGGTTCAAATCGATGACTATTCGAAATTCGTTTTAGGTTATGAGAACAACAATACAGTTGTTAATCACAAAAACTACACCATCATAGAACAAGGTAAAACAGCTCATGCTAGATAAGCTTACGTACTATTTTATTGTTTTGGTTTGCTTTATAGCATTGATTGGACTAGTTACAAATATCGTTTATTAATGAGCCCAAGTAATGATGGGCTTTTTTACTTCCCTCTACATCTATACTATGTTAATAATAAAGGTAACATATATAATGTTCGATTAAAGGAGCATATCAAAATGGAACCGTATGTTAAGAGGGAAAAGAACCCATATAAAGAGAATAACCTTATTCGAATTGAAGCGAAAACTGGGGAGAAAATTTGTTCAGAATATCTTCAATACATAGAGAATGGCTTCCGCTTAACCGTAGAAGATATTGCTACCTATCTTGGTTGCACTTACCAGCATGTGATTAATAAAGTTGTACCAGAAGTAGAACATATTCGTATTACTGAATTGAGTAAGATGATCCTTATGAAGTATGCTATTGATTACGGAATTGATAATAGTATCTCCCAGCTGTTTACCAAGAGGATTCTTTTTTCTGAAAAGGGTTTTAAGGAACATATTAATAATACGATTGAGCATGTCCTTTCTTATAAGAGGTTTTCTGTCTCGGATTTTGAACCTGAATTTATTTATGAGGTGAATAAAAGGATTGAAAAAGTTAACGAAAAGAAAAGGGGAAGAAAATTAACCCTACAATCTTATATGACAAAAATTTTGGATGCCGAAAAGTGGAACGGATTTGAGAATAAGCCCGAGTATTACCCGATTAATAGCTATCCAATTAAGCTGTATACTCAAGAAGAATTAATGAGGGAGCATGGCCTTGTATATAAAGTTGATTTTTACAGAAATGTAGAGTTATCTTTGGGATACAGGAAACTAAAATACGGGAATTTGATTAGATATGAGAAGATTCAAGAAACAAATGATTTTGTTTTCCAAACGTATATATGTATTTTTAACATGCTTCGAGAGAAACATGGCGAGCACGTCATGAAAGTGATCCAAGAGAAAGCAATAACGGGGTTTTATGACTAATGAAACTTTAATTACCTGGACCACGTAATATTAAAAAAGGTGATTAAAGAGAGAGGAAAGCATAACACGGACTTCTTATTAGGAAATATCTTTGTGTTTATAATTTTTAATATTATTTTGCTTTTAGGAGGATTAATAGCAAATTCAATAGCGGATATACGGTTTAATCCAGACAAACGAATCTATAGTTTATCCTATTTGAAAAATGTCTTTAGTAACTACATAAAGTTAAGTGTACTTGTCAGTGCAGCCATGATCCTTGCACTTAATGTTTTTAGGCTTATCTATAGTTAAGTTAAAGGGTGAAAAGGTATGAGAATCGGAGATATAATTAGAGAGGCAAGAAAGCAAAAGAATTTAACGCTTAGAGAATTAGAATTGTTAAGCGGGGTTAGCCACTCTCAAATTTCTAAGATAGAACGTTTTGTGGACAACCCAACTAAGGAAACAGTTTATAAGTTAGTGGAAGCACTTGAGATAGAAAATGAACTAATTGATACCAGTGAACATAAAAAGATTGATACGAAAGATTTAATCAGGTATCAAGTATTAACGCGTGATAATTTTACTTGTCAGTTATGCGGAAACATTGCACCTGAAACTAAGGTAGTCGTAGCAAAAATTGTGCCGAGTGAATTAGAAGATGAACAAGATCAAAACAATTTAATTACCTTATGTTCTCACTGTAATAATGGAAGGACAATGCAAATTGAACAAGAGGGAATTGATAATGATATCTTGTATAAGAACCATGAAAGCAAAAACCAAACACCGTAATAGCGGATTAACCCCCGAATTTTGGACAATAACTCTCTTATTCTTTCATTTCCTCAGTTTTTTATTTTATAGATTTCTTTCATTATTCTTCAAAAAGGCCATGTTGCTTGACATGGAGCCTCTGCGGGCATGATTCTCCTGCCAAGAAGCCAGCTGTTTTACAACATTGGCATCGCCGAACGAGGCTATCATGCCCGCCACTCCAAATCAAGCTGATGCTTTGAATGAATACATCCATTACACCCGAACCTCCTTGATCACCAATGAATCTTGTTTTTGATAGAATTCCTTTGGTGACAAATCTAGTATACTAGAATGCATACGTCTCTCGTTGTAGAACTCCATAAAATTCATGACTTCTTGA
The DNA here is from genome assembly GCF_038002965.1 of Robertmurraya sp. FSL R5-0851. Taxonomy (NCBI): domain Bacteria; kingdom Bacillati; phylum Bacillota; class Bacilli; order Caryophanales; family Bacillaceae; genus Robertmurraya; species Robertmurraya sp. FSL R5-0851. The sequence goes on from NZ_JBBOOE010000002.1 coordinate 167,724, forward strand.
TATGCTTCTGTGTAGGTTTCAAACTGCCATCTGGATAGGCAATCGTCCTCAAAAATGCGATGGAAAGACTCAATATGAGCATTCATATTTGGTGTTCTTGGTGGAATTCTTTCGTGCTCAATTTTGGAATCTTCACAAAACTTTTCAAAAGTATGGGAAATAAACTGCGGTCCATTGTCTGTTCGGATTACAGGTTTTTCCAATTCGTCATATTGTTGGCGTTTTAATAATGCCCTTTTCAGTGTCTGTTTGACATCATCTCCAGTGCAGCTTAATCCCATATGATAGGTAATGATGCCCCTGTCATAAACATCGATGATGGACATGACAAAGAAAAAGCGATCCTCACCTTCGATAAAGCCATATTTAATGTCAGCTTCCCATAGCTGATTAGATCTTGTAATAATGCGATTTCTTGCTAGTTTCCTAGGGTATGAGACTTTCTTTTGGCGCTGTGGGCGTAAGATGCCCAATTCTTTACAAATCCGGTATACTTTTTTCTTGTTAATTTTAAGTTTGTATTTTCGCCTTAAGACCTTAGTGAGTTTGCGATAACCATAGTTATAGCAATCACCGGCAATCTCTTCTAGTAGAAATTCTTTAATCTGTTCGTCTGATATCTTTTGACCGTCCTCTTGGATCGAATAACCTGGTGCTGGACGTCCCTCACTTACTTTTTTCTCCTCAACACGATAATTCTTTTGATAGTAGTATGTGGATCGAGGAATACCTATGATTTTAAGCACCTTTGAAATCGAGTAGCCTTTTTGAATCCATTTGTTAGCTACTTCATGCTTTTCAGCAAGTGAGGGTTTTTCTTTTTTATAAGATCCCTCAGGATCGCTATTTCAAGGTCTTTTTCACCTAATAACATTTTAAGTTTTTCATTTTCTTTGGATAATTCTTTGGAGTCTATATCTGGCAGCACAGCCACATCTACTTCACCAAATTTACCATCTTTGTATTCACGAACCCAGCGACTAACCATATTGGGATTCAGATCATACCGGCGAGCTACAAGGGTATTCTTCCCTGTGTCTTGGGCTTCCTTGATGACTTGTAATTTAAATTCTTTAGAATGTTTTATTCGTTTCATGATGTCAGCCTCCTTGGTACATTAAGCAGTATAATAAATATTACTCTTATTGTCCAAGTTCATTTTGGGGCTTATGAGATAGGTGTTTTTTTGTAACACTGTTTTTTTGCAACGAAGGAAAGTTTGACACTTTTGAGGAATATATAGATAACTGAATATTCTTAGGAGATGGAACGATGCCAGTACGCGTTGAAAAAATGAGGGTCCCTGACCCCTTTATTATGAACGAAGATGAAGTAAATAAAGCCGTGGCAGTATATTTAGTTAAACATGGATTCCAGAATGTGAAATATCTAAAAGGTAATGAAACCGGTATAGATGTTTACGGAGAGAAAGATGGTTGGTCTATATATGTAGAATCAAAAGGATCCCATGCAAACAACCATGGGAAGGATACAGTATTTGATTCTAACCAAATAAAGACACACACTTATATGCAAATATGTAAGTTGATGGAGCTAAGAAATACTCTTCCAGCTAAAACCATCTTAGTTATGGCTAACCCTAATATAGTAAGAATTAAAGAAAGGGTAGAGAAGGTTAATACTCCGTTAAAGCAATTGGAATTCATTCAATTTTGGGTAGAAGAGGACGGTCGGGTATTAATAAATTCCCCTGAGAGTTGTGCGGGATTATTACTTCAATTAGATCTTATCTAAAAATGAATAACTAAAGATTTAGGATAAAAGGGCATCTTTATAGGATGGTCTTTTTTTTATGGTTAATAAACTTGTTAAACCAGTTAAACCACTGTTAACAGTACAAAAAACGAGTTAACACAGTATATTTCCTGTTAACAAAGTCGTATAATGTAAATAAGATAAGATTGGAAGCGGTGAGAGGAAATGTCAGCGGAAAAGGATAGAAAAACCAAAGGCTTTAACTTGGGGAACGAATCATTTACTCTAGTTCAAAAATTAATATCTGATTCAGGTATGAAAGATGTAGAATGGTTTGAATCGGTCATCCATAAGATCGCGGCCAATGAATTGGTTCTTGATAAGGAGAATATTTCTCCTGAATTGCGTAAGCATTTTTCAAGTGATGTATCAGCATTGAAAGAAGCAATGAACCTAATCAACACCTTGTTTTTAAATCAAATGAATCGGATTGCTGTTGAAAAAGGGAATTGGACGGAACATCTTAATAATACCATTAGAATCCATGAAGAAAAACAACAAAGGCTCCAACAAGAAATTAGTTTGCTAGAGGGGAACCTTCAAGTAAAGGATGAGGAACTTGAAGAACTAAACCGCCAGATATTAAGTCTGTCCTCGAAGGTAGAAGGCTTTACGAAATTAGAAGAACAGCTGACAAAGGGGATGGAACGACTAGAAGGGGACAATGACCGCTTAAAAGCAGAGCTGGAAACCGCAAAGGAGCACAATGCTGCCGAAAAAAGTCAATATATCCAATCGTTAGAGGAATTAAAGCTTCAACATAAAGAAGAGAAGTCCAGGCTTAACCAACAGATCGTAGATACTCTTGAACAACTAAAGGAAATGGAGCCAATTTCTAAAGAAAATTCAGAGTTGAAGGATATTAATAAACGATTAGAAGAGGAAATGGTCCGAAAAAGTAGGGAATACGAGATCAATTTAACTAGAGCAGCCGAGCAAGCAGAAGTCGATAAAGAAAGGGCTCTTTTAGCAAGAGAACGAGAGCTTAACCAACAAAGCCGTGAAGATAATAGGGAGTTATATGAAAAAATTGAACAACTCCAGAGACAAGTCCAAGATTTAACCATAGAAAACAATAATCTCAAGAAGTAATGAGTAAAACAAGAAAAACCTTTTATAAAGCTATAGGGAGCACTAACGAATGAATGAGATTGATTTTAGTCCACTAAAAGGAACCATTGATAGTATGGCTATTAAACTAGCTGTAATTTTATTTGTTCCTTTACTAACCGGGTTGATATGTAAGTTTCTGCTGCGGAGTTTTAAAGTACCCAATAACATTTCAAATTTACTATCAATAGCATTAATGCTTTTTGTATTTTATAAAACTTTACTGACCCTTTTAGGTTAGTTTACCTTTAGGAGCTAAATATGATACTTACCCTTGAACAGATAAAGACAGCTTTAATTAACAATGAAATGTCATATGATGAGGCAGCAAAGCTAATTTATGACAGTAAGAAAAAACCTTGGCAGACGAAGGAATGGCAAGACAAAAGAAAGCAATTAATTAAAGATACTTGTGAACGATGGTGCCGAAGTTCAAATGTATTAAATGTAGACAAGAGCATCAACGGTATATCTCATTAAAGGATACAAAGACCTTCTGTAAGAAATGTGCGTTTTTATGGGATATGAAAGGAAAAAAGGTTTGTGAAGTCTGTAAAAACAACATCATCCCAATACCAATGCATGCAGAGAGTGTCAGAAAGAGGGACATCCGGGCGTAATATAATTTTAATTTAACAAGGGAGGTATTTACTTGAATTTAGTAGAGAATTTAAACGAAGTTTTTACTTTACAAAGGAAAAAGCGGTTTAAATATAAAGGTTCAGTTGACACAGGCATTACCTTATATTTTGGCCATGACTTTGATCGAGAAAAAACCATTGAAAAAGAACACCTTGATAATCTTTTAGAAGAATTCCAGGGCCGTAAGGTGTTAATAGGTACTTCTAGGACGAGTCCCCATGATGGGTCTCTAGGTGCATGGTTGCAAACAAAGGTAACTAGGACCGCTCTAGCTTCTTATGTTGCTCCTATATTAATTAAAGAGGGGTATGCGTATCAGGAAGATGAGTCAAAGATGGAGATTACTTTTAAATAGATAATGTAAAAGGCATAAAGCCCTTCCTTATAGGATGATTTGGGTAAAATCACTAACCGAATCCGACTTGGATTAATTGTTAGAAGAAACCATTAATAAATTCTTAACTAAATTATGTCAATGTAGGTGGAATCATGTTAAATAAACCATTTAGTGAAATAGGTTTAGAAGATATAAGGACTCTTAAAGCTGATGAAGTGGAGGAAGGTAAATCTATAGATTATAAGAGAGATCTTAACCTAGATAGCTCCCCCCAACGAAAAGAATTTGCGGCGGATATTACTAGTTTTGCTAATACTTCAGGTGGGGATTTAATAATTGGTGTTACTGAAGAACAAGGAATTATCTCTGACTTAGTAGGGATAGAGGTAGAAGATAAAGATAGACTCATGCAAAGAGTTGAAAATATTTTACGAGATATTGTTGAACCACAAATTACTGGAATTGCGATGAACTTCTACCCATTAGACGATAAAAATAATTTTATTCTTCATATTCGAGTTCCTCAATCTTATATCGGTCCACATATTGTTAACGGAGAAAAATTCTATGGTAGAAATAATGCTGGGAAATACCCTTTAGATTTTGTTGAGATCAAACAACGGTTTACCTTATCGAATCATGTACATGAAAAGATTAAGCACTATCATTTAGAAAGAATCATGAAAATAAAGGCTAATGAGGGGTATTGGGAACTCCAGGATGGTGCGACATTATTGGTAAACATTGTCCCACTCCAATCATTTATGGAATCCTTTTATGTTTCTTCTTTAACTTATCAAAGGTTCAGGCTAAATACATTGTTCGGAACGACTAATTCCTATGAACCTAAAATTCAATTTGATGGGATTGCTGGAATATACAATAGCAGTTATCATCACATAAATAGGCAGGGCATTATAGAATTAGCGGATAGGAATTTATTAAACTTTGAACACAATCCTACCATTTTTGCTGATAGGATTATAGAACGAATACTACAGGTTATTCCACATGCCTTTTATAACCTACATGAATTAGGACTTCATGGACCATATATTATTTTAACTTCTATACTAGATGTAAAAGAAAAACCATTATCTTATCACCTTGAAAGTTTTACAAGTATAAGGCTACGACAAAATGATTTGATATTTCCTCCAATAACTATTTCTGACCCTTCAAATTTAAACGAATACGAAGAGATGTTAAATGAGTTATTAATGAACGCAGCAGGTTTTATAATACCACAACCTACCGTTTGACCTTACTCTCACTATAGGAAGGGTAATTGTGAAAAAACTAGATAACAAATATTTGTCAAGGTTAGACTTTTACGAGTCTATCCTTATTCTTTTATGAAAAGCGGGCTATTTTAGGTAATATAAATAAAGATTGGAAGGTGACTTTATGTTCAAAGAAGATGGAAATGGAAGAATAAGCTATCGTGGTGTTATGTTAGATGAGATCTATCTAAATGACCAATTTGATGATGTATATTACTTTATTCTACCCAAGAAATACATACAGGATATTGATGCTAGAGATATTCCGGATATTGGGAACGATGACGTATATTGTCTACTCCCAGGAGTAAAAAGCGTAGTTAGTTCTAAATCTCCTAATAATTACATTAGAGTAGTGGAAGTAAATGAGTATGGTGTTACCCTATTAATAAAGTTATCTACAAACGAAATACACTGGAATGAACCAATTTCCCCTGCTATGTTTTTTACAGAAATCCAAGCTATTTTCGGTAATAATGATAATTTAGAACTTCACTATTGCTATTTATCTCCTCAAGAGTTCCAATATACTCTAGAATATACTTTTGAAGTGCCATCTTTTAATCTAAAGGAAATTTACGATACGGCTAACAACTTATTGATCGAGGTAGAGGAAGAAGTTTATAAAAAGATCCTTCAGGAAGCTATCGGAAATTTAAGGGCAGTTAGAAAAAACTATAAAATTTAAACCGGATTTATTAGTTTGAATTTGTGGAAATTTATCCTGAAAGAGTGTTGTTTCTATGGAGTTTAAAGGGAAAGTTATTATGCTCTTAAAAGATAGGTATGGTTGTATTCATCTACAGAAAAAGAAATCTAAAGGAACAAACAGTTTAGAAACTTATACAGAATACCTGGCTTCTATATCAGAAAGTGATTATTTTAAACTAATAAAATCATATGTAATAAATAGTGAATCAAGTAATTACGTTTGGAGCTCCAGTGTTTGGAGAACGAATTTAAATAAAGAAGTTTCTGCTTATCATCAAAAATATCTAAAATTCCTAGAAGATAACAGAAAAGATATAATGTTTATAGGTCCATATAAATCAAAGAAAACCAAAGGTTTACATCTATGTAGCAGAGGTCATGAATGGATGGTCAAGCCTCTAGATGTAACAAACGGTGCGACTTGTCCTAAGTGTAAAGGAAAAAACACAGAATCGAAAAAAGCAAAATTCATCACCGATTTGCTAGAAAATAATAACATTGAATTTATAAAAGAAGTTTCTCTTAAACGTTTTGGTTATGAAAATGAACTGCGTTTAGATTTTGTTATATGTAATAATAATTTTCCTCTGTTTGCAATTGAATTTAACGGGGTCCAACATTATAGGACTATCAGAAATAAATTCTTTGGTGGAAGGGATGGTGCCAAACAAAGAAGGATACGTGATAGAAAAAAACGGCGCTTTTGCTGGGAAATTGGGTTGCCTGTAATAGACATTCCTTACGATGAAAATGAAGAACAAATTGAGGACACCGTTTCTTACTTTTTACACTTATTTGAGTTGGTTATTAGAGAGGAGAAATTGTATGACTGAAGTACGTACTACAAAACATTAAGGAATATTACAGGAGATGTGGTACTAACAATAGGAGAATATGGCTTCCAACCTGTTATAGATGACTTTTCAAATGCAGCGTACATTAATATTGTTACTTATAATAAATACGAGATGTTGAAAAATACAGTTTATGAAAATCAATCTTTGATTCAGTACATAACTTATGAAAAGGGATGTGAATGATCCTACATGAGAATTTTTATATATATTGCTATAATTTTAGGTGTTTTGTATGTCACTGGGTGTGAAGCAAAGCAAACCACAGAAAATACTTCAGAGGGCACCACAAAAACGGAAGAGGTCGTTAAGGAGGAAATACTTAATTCAATAGGTTTGAATAGTGAAGAATTCCGAATTAATTTTAATAAGGAACTCACATCTGTTTTAGTTAAAAATGTTCCACTTGAAATACCATCCCTGGAAATAAATAATGGTCCTGTACAAGACACATTTAATTATGAAATTACCCCCGGCTTCTCCATAAATGGAGTAATAAATCATAAGAATGCTAGTATACGTAGTGTGGATGTTTCTTTAAATCCCAACACATCAGAATTAGAATATCCAGATAGAACAATCTTACACTATCTTCTTTCTAAAAAGTTAATTAAGGCAGTTTCGCCAACTTTAACAGATGAGGAGATAAACAGTGTGCTTGAAAATATTCATCTTCCAGAAAATTATGAAGATGATTTCGGAAAGGGAGAGACTGTTTATAATGGTTTTAGATATATCCATCTCAACCCTGGGTTAATTATCGAAAGCGAAAAAGATATTTAATATGGATACCGATAAATTTGGAATTATAGAAATATGACATATTGAAAAACTCTTCCTAAAAAAAGGGGGGAGTTTTTTTATTTCCCCCTCTAACTATTGTATTAGTTTAAGAAATCAGTACAATCCACATCGATTTTTATGTATATAGAGTACTTTAAATTCACTTTTCCCGTTATTATCTAGAAAAATTTAACTTAATCTACTTCAAATGGAACTATTACTATATTACTATTTAACTAACACTTACAGAAGAAGGGATAACAAAGATGAGTATAATTAGGGGTTTAGGTAAGTTTGCTGGAAAAACAGCTGGTTTTGTAGTAGGAAAGCCTATTGAGGCCTTTGGTAAGGTATCAGGTATTGATTTAATAGAAGATATCGGAAAAGGAGTGCAGCAAGCTTCTGAATTTGCTGGTGATACCGTTGGACAAGTAGCTTATGGAGCAGTAAATACAGTTACGGGCATCATTAAAGAAGATCCTTCCCAACGAGATAAGGGATTAGGCGACATGGGTAATGCGGTTTCTAGGACAGCTAAAGGAGTAGTTGAGACGGTCAAGCATACCATTCATAACGGTTCAGATGTTGTAGGTGGAGTGATTGATGGAGACAATGATCGAATTAAAAGAGGCGCTGCATCCCTTGTAAAAACTGTTGCTATAGGAGCATTAGCTGTGGGAGTTGTCGATCTAGTTGATGGAGCGGATGGAGTGGTTTTAGCCGATTCTCCAACAGATACACCAATTGATTCAGACTCAACACCATTAGTAGATAATGATACTAACCGATTAGAAGGAAATATTAATGAAGATTTAGCGGGTTCTGAACATCCAGAAACAGGTGTACCTTTTGTTGAAAAAACCGTTACTCTTCCAGATGGAGAAAGCGTAACTGGTGTATTCCCAATATTCGAATCTAATTTTGATGTTACTATTGATGAAAGTCTATACCTTCAGTCAGACTACGTTCAATTTAGCTATGCTAACGTAGAACTCTATGAAGCTATTCAAGCTGATCCTTCCCTTGCAGAAGAGCTAGGACTAACAGACACCGACATACAGGCTCTTAGTAATGGAGACACTCCTGAAGGATATACATGGCATCATAATGAGCAGCCTGGACTTCTTCAACTTGTAAATCAAGAGGAACATGCAAATACCGGACACACAGGCGGGAGGGAGCTTTGGGGTGGAGGTAGTGAAAATAGGTAATTAATCATTAACCAAGCCCCTCATATTTGAGGGGCTTTTGCTCGGAAATAAAAACTTATTTGTTCTTTTAATTTAGTTAAATGCGGTATAATTTGGTAACCCCACACTTGTTAAAGGAGAAAAAATAATGGTTAAATTCGGAAAAAATGGAAGGGTAATAGGGCAACGTGATGTAATAAACAGAAAACTGGACCACGATATTAAACAGGCATTAAACCGTATTGCAGAACCAATAGAAATGCTAGTCGATTACGGTACATACATTCCCGATATTGTTAAAGCCAACTCCGAGTTTAATGAATATGATATTTCATTTGTAACGTTATTTTCTGAGTTTTTAACTTCGTTAGATAGTATTGTCATTTTGATACAAAAAGGTAGCGGAGATGCGATAAAACCGCAACTACGTACAATGTTCGAGCAAAAGCTATCTATTGAACGGATGATACACTTAGGTATAAGGAAAGGTTCCTTAGCTTACCAAGTTACGTCTGCTAAGAAGCGTATCAAAGTCTATAAACAATTAGATCCAAACACGCAACAAGGGATAGCCTTTAGAAAAAAGTTGGGAGAATTGGCGGTGCTTATACCCAATAAAAGTAATAACATCGAAATTGCAGGTCTCGAAAAATTATTAGCAGAGGAACCGTTTAAGGAAGTAAATGAAGAGTACGAAAGGTACGTTAAAGCTAAAAATAAAAAGAACCCGAATTGGTACAACTTATATTCAGACGATAAAATTACCACCCTTGAACAATTAGCGGTTGAACTAGATAGACAAAGTCAATACGAATTATTATATCGGGATTTGTCTAGCTATGTACACGGTAACGGTTCGATAGGTCGATTAGTTAGGTATAGTGAGGGCATAAGCCTGAACCCTACTATAAGGCAATTTACGAACATTCCCACGCTTGCTATTCACACAATAATGTTAGTTTACGAATTATACCGCTATATCTTAGAAGAGTTTAGTGAAAGTGAAGGTAAAGCGTTTGTGGATTGGTATGATATGGTGCTTAACGATAAAGTTGTGAACATAAGTAATACTACTTTTAATTTGACTTATTAGTTATTAAAGAGATTACCGAATTTAATTAAGTCTATTTCATTATTACGATAGCGTATCGCTACCCGTTTTTTTTTATATATTTAGTGTAGCAATATTTGCTTTCAATAGGCTAAGGTTGTTAACTTCGAAACTATGAGTATATAAATATTTAACAGAGGGAATAATGACTGTATGACCATGTTAAAGATGAGGGATATGAAATGACTGCACAGGAAAAAAGATTGCTTTATAAAACTTCCAGTATACTTGGTAAAGATACTAGCGGATTAACCCCCGAATTTTGGACAATAACTCTCTTATTCTTTCATTTCCTCAGTTTTTTATTTTATAGATTTCTTTCATTATTCTTCAAAAAGGCCATGTTGCTTGACATGGAGCCTCTGCGGGCATGATTCTCCTGCCAAGAAGCCAGCTGTTTTACAACATTGGCATCGCCGAACGAGGCTATCATGCCCGCCACTCCAAATCAAGCTGATGCTTTGAATGAATACATCCATTACACCCGAACCTCCTTGATCACCAATGAATCTTGTTTTTGATAGAATTCCTTTGGTGACAAATCTAGTATACTAGAATGCATACGTCTCTCGTTGTAGAACTCCATAAAATTCATGACTTCTTGATATGCTTCTGTGTAGGTTTCAAACTGCCATCTGGATAGGCAATCGTCCTCAAAAATGCGATGGAAAGACTCAATATGAGCATTCATATTTGGTGTTCTTGGTGGAATTCTTTCGTGCTCAATTTTGGAATCTTCACAAAACTTTTCAAAAGTATGGGAAATAAACTGCGGTCCATTGTCTGTTCGGATTACAGGTTTTTCCAATTCGTCATATTGTTGGCGTTTTAATAATGCCCTTTTCAGTGTCTGTTTGACATCATCTCCAGTGCAGCTTAATCCCATATGATAGGTAATGATGCCCCTGTCATAAACATCGATGATGGACATGACAAAGAAAAAGCGATCCTCACCTTCGATAAAGCCATATTTAATGTCAGCTTCCCATAGCTGATTAGATCTTGTAATAATGCGATTTCTTGCTAGTTTCCTAGGGTATGAGACTTTCTTTTGGCGCTGTGGGCGTAAGATGCCCAATTCTTTACAAATCCGGTATACTTTTTTCTTGTTAATTTTAAGTTTGTATTTTCGCCTTAAGACCTTAGTGAGTTTGCGATAACCATAGTTATAGCAATCACCGGCAATCTCTTCTAGTAGAAATTCTTTAATCTGTTCGTCTGATATCTTTTGACCGTCCTCTTGGATCGAATAACCTGGTGCTGGACGTCCCTCACTTACTTTTTTCTCCTCAACACGATAATTCTTTTGATAATAGTATGTGGATCGAGGAATACCTATGATTTTAAGCACCTTTGAAATCGAGTAGCCTTTTTGAATCCATTTGTTAGCTACTTCATGCTTTTCAGCAAGTGAGGGTTTTTCTTTTTTATAAGATCCCTCAGGATCGCTATTTCAAGGTCTTTTTCACCTAATAACATTTTAAGTTTTTCATTTTCTTTGGATAATTCTTTGGAGTCTATATCTGGCAGCACAGCCACATCTACTTCACCAAATTTACCATCTTTGTATTCACGAACCCAGCGACTAACCATATTGGGATTCAGATCATACCGGCGAGCTACAAGGGTATTCTTCCCTGTGTCTTGGGCTTCCTTGATGACTTGTAATTTAAATTCTTTAGAATGTTTTATTCGTTTCATGATGTCAGCCTCCTTGGTACATTAAGCAGTATAATAAATATTACTCTTATTGTCCAAGTTCATTTTGGGGCTTATGAGCTAGTCAGATGAGGTTAAATGATATTATCGAGGAACTAGTAAATGTGATTGAACAAAAAGATAAGTACAAAGAAGAAAATCGGGTTACTCAGTATTAATAACGAAGTGGATAATGATTAAATATCAAGCGTTTTATAATGGACTAGAAGTAAGGCTCTTCCTAAAAAGGAGAGCCTTAGATTATGCCCTTCAATGTTTATATAACGTTAATATGATAGAATACTAATAAATATCAAATTTTTGTGAATAGAGGGAATTGATATGAGTACGGATATATTTATGTTTGCCGAAGTAAAAACAAACGGTTGCTGGGAAGCGGTATGTGATCCAAATGACTCTGATAATTATGATGATTGGATTTTTACAAGGGGCCAAGATTATCCGTTTTTCGCAGTATTAGCTGGTGTACGAAACTATGAAGGTTATGAACCGATTTCTAATCCGAAGGGATTGCCAAAAGAAGCCTCTTTTATTATTAGAAGGGAATCTCAAAAAGATAGGGATATTGCTAGATATCACAGTTATTACACACTCAGTGAGCTTAAAAATTATAATTGGACAGGTTTGCCTAAAATTAAGGGTTACGTAATAAAAGAAGAATATGAGAACGCTATGTCTGAAAATGGGGATAGATTGTACAGCACTTGGAATGAACACATGCTACCTGTTCTTCAGAAACAAGGAAAAGAAGTTATTGAAATTTTTGAAAATCCTGCGGAAGAATCAGTTAAAGAAGTAATTCATAATCTGACAGCCATTAAGGAACATTTCAAAGTACAAGAAAATCAAGTACGCATAGTTTTTTGGTTTATTGGTTGACTCTAAGGGTGAGGGGCAACAATTAGGGCATTCCTCTTTAGAGACAACTATGATATACACTCACATTAAAAACGGAGATTTAAAAACAGTTATTAATAAATTCAATATACCAAAAGCCTAAAATAAATAATCTGTTATATTTCGAGAATTCACAAGATATTTAGTATTTTTGTGTCATAGTTCCAGTATTATTGTGTCACTCTCAGATCACGCTGAAGTAAAAGATCTTATGATAATAAATTTTTATTAAATTAAAATTGGGGGTAAGTATCGATATGAAAATGTCAAAAATGATTAAGCCGCTAATAATACCGGTAGCAGGAATTCTTGGTTATGCTTTAATAAAGAGGAAAAAGTCATCTAGTGTGGTTTCCGACATAGCCCAAGCTGTCTCTGATTCTACTAATAATCCAGAAAAGACATTTGCTGGATTGAATGAAAGTGAATTAAATGAGTTAGCCAAAAATACATCCAGAGGTTTGAGAGCGGTAATTGTTGATAACGTGTTAGAGTATTGGTTTAAGTCTCGTTCTGGTAAACAAACCGCTACTGCGAAAATTGAATTGGATTCGGCAGGAAAGCCAATAATTACTTTTAATCCGCATTATGGTACTGCTAACTCACCGCATTTTTTTATAGAAAATTTGAGGAATGCTATGAAGAAAGACAATTAGATATTTATGTCCCGTGAAATACTCGGGAATGAAAATACTGATTTGAAGCCTGCAATTTTGCGGATGTTTTCTTATCACAATGGGCTTAAACTGATATCAGAGGTTTAGGCGTTTTTTTAGTAAAATTTATCAAGGGAATTGAAAATTTTCTGAAAATGTGCTATAATTTAAAAGCAATTTGCTAGTTATGTTTTTAGTCCAGTGGTTAGTGCGTTTGGTACGCTACCGTTTATCTGTTTAGTTTTGTGTATGATAATTAGTGCTACGATTGCACTGGAGGTGTTGCCAATGAAAACTAACAAGTATTTCAACGCTAGTAAAACCATTGGAACAGGAATATTGATTAATTTTGCAAGTGATTTAATTAAGGTAGCCGTACTAGCACTGGCCTAAGAACATAAAAACGTAACTTCTTCCTGAGGGGGAGAAGTTTTTTGTTATCAATCATTTTCGCGTTAAATATCTGTTTAACGAATTGTTGGAAAGAAGAGTTTAAATTTGATATATGATATAATTAATAAAAGAAAAAGCCCAGGCAGGCATTCGCTCAGACACTGGACTTTTCTTTACGTTTTAATGTTTATTAGTATAAAATCATTCTAAGATATAATTTTTAATTTGTCAATAAAGGAGCTCTTGAAATTGGAAAGCAAATTAAATAATTCAATATTAATATCCACCTTTAATATTACTAATGATGCAGAGATGCTATTTATTCAAAAGTGGCGTGAGATGTTCTTCTTTAAAACTATAAACACTTACCAAGTTAAGTTAAGAAACACTCATTCAATTCTTGAAGAAATTAAAGATGTACTGGAATACATAAAAAAGGACATAATTTCCCCTTCCAATATCCATGAGCTTATTGCCGAATGTCGAAAACACTTAGAAAAAGATATTTGTTTAAGGAAACACCATCCCGATTTACTTAACTCTTTGTTAAGAGGTTTAAAAGGCATTAAAAAAAATGAAACTGAAAAATCTGATACATTAAGGTTAGAGTACAGATTAAAATATTCTCTAAATATTATATCCAGTAGCTATCTTGATTTAATTATTGGTGAACTCGAAAACTCAATTACAAATAATGATTTAACAAACATTGAACATCTTACTGATGTTTTAGGAACAGAATTAATTAATAATGGATGGTCTTCTAGAAGTTTGCACCGCTTAGTTAAAGTGTACTTTTTGAATAAAAGTAATCAACAACCCTTTAGTAATAAATGGGAAGAATTTAAAAGCGCAATAAAATCCAGACGAGGGATTTTCCATTGTCATTATAAGTTAGATCAAAATCAATCTATTGAAAACCTTATGCATGCAGGCCTTAGTGTTTTAAGCGGAAGTGAAATCCTTTCTTCTTTTAATAATGTTGACCCTAATCATTTTGATATAAATGCATTTTACATTCAAATTATTTCGGAAGCTTATATTGAGGACATTCATTCAGCTGTATACACAAGCACAAATCAACTATCTGAAAAAATATCATTGTTAAGTTATTACGAAATACCAATAACAAATTTTACACACTGTGTAGTAATAATGCCTGATGAAGAGAGAGTCACAAGTTACGAATTAAAATCAAAGGAATTAATCTACGACAATATAGACAGTGAAAGCATAGAAACTACTAAAGAAATTTTTTAAAATACGTCTATTGATACTGAAACAAAGAATAGGATTAATACCTTTTTTAGACAGTATAATTTATCCGTAGAATCACTATCTGTTGAAACTACGTATTCAAATTTATGGACTTCAATAGAATCTTTATTAGTAACAGGTCATTACGAAACTAATATTGAGCACATAAAAAAAATCGTACCATCTATTTTATGCTCCAGGTATATTCAGCGGATCTTAAAGAACTTCCTATATGATTGTAAAAGAGCAGGAGTAATCATCTCTACTAATAATGGAACTAGTTTAAACATTCATGAGCCCTCACAAGATGACTTAGAAGAACTTTTTGATTTGTTAACTGATCCAGCTGCCTCAAGCAACTTAGTTTCTGGAATCTCGGATTATACCTTATTATCTCAAAGATGCCAGGAAATAATTTCTGCTCTTGAAAATAGTAAAACTTTGTTTGATTTTATTTCAAACCATTATAAAACAACTAGTTGGCATATCCAAAGAATATATAGAATAAGAAATAACCTGGTTCATGCTGCCTTTGTTGAAAGAGATATTAACTTAATTATTGACCATTTAAACTTCTATATTAGATCAACAATTTCAGTACTAATAGATAGATTACACGGATTTCAATTTAACAATCTTGGAGAGATTTTTATGGCAATCGAGGACAATTATTTTTCTTTAATAGCCGTTCTAGAAGAAAACATTAAGAACTCTAGTCGAGGAAATATTCTTTTCTATGATAAAGATATGGTTTTCAAAGGACCAATCTTTATTTAGGTAAGAATTAGTAAAAATTGTTTTTTACTAATTCTATAGAAAAGTTGTTGGTGAACTTTTTATACATTGGCTAACTGTCGTTTTTATTAATATTCTTCGTGTCATTCTATAAGTATTTTTGTATTACTTGTCAAAGGGGAGCAATGCTCTTCTTTTGACCTCGTTGACGGAATAAAAATAACTTCATATAATATCAATTTAATGCAGCTAATTTCATAATTAAAAGAAGTCACCGCTACTTTCGCAAAAGTAGCGGTGACTTCTTTAATTTTTTATACCCCTTTGGAAGTGGTTCATTTCTGCTATTTCAGATATATATTGATAATTATCAATCATATTCCTAAGTGCCTCACCATCAGAAATTGGTAGATTCGGGTCGTCTAACCTTTTTAGTAAATTTTCGATTTTAATTGCTAAGTGACGCTTTATTTCAAAATAATTCAAAAGTTCCACCCTTTCCTTTTCTTGTTTAATATTTACTTCCTTACATTCTAAAAAATAAAGATGAAGAGTCTTTGCAGAAATAGTAGCAATTGAGTGAACATTGATTATAGGTTTTGAAAGTTAATCTAAAAAATATGGTCACTGCTTAAATTTCATAAAGTATTCAAGTTTTTTCGTTAAATTCTGCAAAAAATTATGAGATCTTATTTTTATAAAATTCTATGGGGTGACAGAAATGACAAAGGCTAAAAAGATTCTAGGTTTAATTCTTTTATTTGGAATTACAAGTTTAATAAGTTACTTTGCGATAATAACAATCGTTGGAGAAAAGCCAAAGGTTGAAAAGAAAGTAGTAGAAGAAGTTCAAACTGAAACAAGTCAAGTGAATAAGGGTAATAATGAGATAACAAAAACAGACAACCAAGGAGAAGTTACAATTAGTGTCACTCCATTACTTGAAAAAAGCGATGAAGAAAATTATGTATTCCTAGTAGAAATGAACACGCATTCGGTGGACTTATCAGAATTTGACTTAGACAACCTTACAGAAATTTCAATTGGGCAAAATGAAGAAGTTGGTAGTATTACTTGGGAACCATCCACTACTGAAAGTCATCATACTGAAGGATATATAAAAGTGAACGGAAACTGGAAGAGTGAGTTTCCATTTTTAGAATTGAAATTAAATAACATTAATGGGGTAAAGTCTAGAACATTTAAGTGGCTTCAGGAGGAGATTAGTCAATAAGATTTGAAAGCATCCAGAGGGGATTTAGATAAAAAAAGGGACTAATAAAAGTCCCTTTTCCTTAAAAATGAAAAGATACTTCAGTTAGTAGTGTCTTGAAGTGAATGCCAACGGTACCCAACACCCCATACAGTAATAAGATGCAAATCTACTGGATATGCTGCGTCCCTCATTTTGCCCCTTATATTTCTGATATAGGAATGTAAAGTTTTTGAGTCCACCTTATCTTTGTTCCCCCACACAGCTAAAACGAGCTCTTCATTTGTAAACACTTTTTCAGGTTTTTGTAGAAGGACCCCAATTATATTGAACTCTTTCGGGGCCAGCGGTATTACTTTTTGCTGGTATTTTAGCTCTAATAATCTCTTGTCCCATACTAATTGGTTTAATTCAACTATTTGTTTGTCGTTTCCAGATCGTCTTAAAACTGCTTCTATACGGGCACTAAATTCTTCTTGATAAACGTTACCATATAAATAATCATCTGCCCCCATATTAAGAGATTTAATCCCTTCCTCTTTACTTCCTATTATGGACTTAACGATGATAGGAGTATTTGAAAATTCTCTAATTTGCATACATAAGTGGACGGGGTTTGGATCTATAATAATGATAAGTTCAACTGAGCCCTTCTTAATAAGGGCATATGCGTCTTCTAAAGATTCTTTTGTAATAATTAAATAATTTCCATGTAAGTGTAGATAATATTCTACACTGATTTTCTGTACATCTCCTATAAAAAGTATAGTTGCTATTTATCTCACCCCTTGAATATTTATTTGAGATATGGCTGATTTAAAAATCACCTTAACCGTGGGCTTGTATTAATATCTTTTGTTCGTTTTTACAGTAATTTAGTGCCAATAGCATCCCACATGTAAAACCTGCTAATCTACGTAACTCTATGGGTAATGATATTTTCCTATAACTATAAATACATTGGTTTAAAGTAGGGTTAGAATGCTGTTTAACAATAACAATTCTGTTACCTTCTCTGTATAAAGAAAGGAATTGTCCTTCCATAATATTAAGCTCATCCTCGACTTCTTTTGGAATTGAAATTTGACCGGTTTTTAGTAAACGTCTACAGTACAACGAGTACACCTACCCCTATAATTCATTAGATTTTTATAGTTTATAAGAAAATTGTTGAGAAACTATGCAGATTGAAATGGTATTTAAAGGCGTTATAGGAAAGATGGAAGAAAAAAACGATTTTTTTATTAATTCAATAAAAATGTGAACTGTTTAGGAGAAGATCTTACATGAATGAAGAATAGACTTTAACAAAATAATCAGATATAATTTAGCCCTAGCACTGCTAGACCACCTTTTGGAAAAAGTACAGAAAAAACGCTTCTCTATATGAGAGGCGTTTTTTCGTTTCATTAACACAATGAGAAATGTCACAGATTCATGAAAGTTGTTCTTTAATTATACAAATAAAAACCATCAAATCTGCAAATCTCCTCTATAAATTGTAACTATGCGAAATACAACATTTACGGAGGTAGATTATGAAGCAGAGGGTATTAGCAGTGGTAGCCATGACCTTTTTACTGATTAATAGTCCATCAGTGTTTGCAGAGGGTCAGGGAGATAGTCATACAACCCATACCACTGAAATTAGCACAGATCAAGAAAATAATATCCAGTCCATTGGTAATGAAGAAGGAGTAGATGATAGTCAAAGTTCCGAAGAAAATACAAAGCAAGAAGAAGGAGCATTCCTGTTAGAAGGATTATCGGGGACTTGAACAAAAAAGAGCCCTCTTGGTATGATACGGGGTGTCAAATCGTATGCCGAGATGACCCCTAACTTAGTTAACCAAGGAGGACTCCATATGGATTTTAAACAAAATCATAAAATAAATCAAGTCACCGAAAAAACACTTGTAGTCGGAATCGACATTGCCAAGAGGATTCATTACGCTTGCTTTGTGGATGATCGCGGACGGGTGCTCCGAAAGTCATTCTCTGTTTCTCAGTCTCGAGATGGGTTTGAACTTTTCTATCAATGTATTCTAACTGAAATGAAAGAACACGAGAAAACGGAAGTCATCGTAGGGATTGAACCTACTGGCCATTATTGGCTCAATTTAGCCTATTTTCTAGAGGAACGGGGCATCCCCCTAGTTATGGCCAATCCTATGCATGTCAAACGGTCAAAAGAGTTAGATGACAATCTGCCAACCAAACATGACCGCAAAGATGCGCTGGTAATCGCTCGACTCATAAAAGATGGGCGCTTCAGTTATCCACGTATCTTGAAAGACAAGGAAGCTGAACTCCGTGTGGGAGCAACGTTTAGGAGTAAATTGACAGAGGAACTTGGAGCTGTCAAAAATATGATGATTCGCTGGTTAGATCGCTATTTTCCTGAGTTTACCCAGGTGTTTCCATCATTCGGAAAAATGGCTATGGCTGTACTTGAATGTACCCCATTTCCAAGTGATCTTCATCAGAAACAACCCGATGAAGTTTTAACTCTTTATCGTCAGGTTGAGGGACTCAAATCCCCCCAGAGACCGAAAGCAATGCGTCTCATTGAAGTCGCTGCTAACTCCATAGGAGTAACAGAGGGACGTGAGATGGCCCGTATTGAAATCGCCACACTCGTTCGCCGTTATCACCAGTTGGAACAAGATATTGAAAGCATTACACAGCACTTGGTTGAACTTGTACAAACATCCGTAGAGTACGAATGGCTCTCATCAGTTCAAGCACTTGGAGATGTTACAATTGTCGATTTATTAGCTGAAATCGGTAGTTTTTCACACTATGTAGATTCACGCCAAATCATGAAACTTGCGGGACTAACATTACGTGAAAATTCCTCTGGGCAACACAAAGGACAGAAGCGCATTTCCAAAAGAGGCAGAAGAAGGCTACGCGCCCTCCTTTTCCGGGTGATGATGCCGATGATTCGCCATAATGAAGCTTTTAGAAAACTACATGAGTATTACACAAACCGTAAGGAAAATCCGTTACGCAAGAAGCAATCCATCGTGGTACTATGCGGAAAACTATTAAAAGTGTTACATGGAATCTGTACAAAGCACAAAGCGTTTGACGCACAGCGAATGATGAAGGATATTCCTAGTCTCGCAGAGGCTATGTAAAGTTCTACATCCCCTTAAAAGACCTAGACAATAGGATGACACGGAGAAGCTGGCAATATTTTTTCCATTCGACCTTGAGTCCCTAAAGGAGCTTCGCTAGCCTCTGCCTTATGACTAGACCGAACGAAGGAATGTAGGCACATTGATGCCCAGAGACATGGGAGGGTACGTCATCATAAGTTACGCAGAGATCCATTGTGCATCAAATAATTCCCTAACACTACTTACCACTATTACCCAGTAGTGACCGCGTAGCGTACCCATGTATTGGAATAGATTCACATAATATAAAAATATTGTTAGGGAACGTGTCGAAAAATATTTTTTTGACACCCCAGCAACGGGTTAAACTGTTGCTAAATCAACATTTATAGAGGGAGGAATTGAAACAGAGGAAAGTCATAGTACAGAAAACAGTGAACATGGAGCCGAAAATGAAAGTAGTCCCAACTCAGAAGAAAGCGAGCATGGTGAAGAGGGTGGGCACGGCACTGAAGAGATAACTGAAAGTGCTCCAAACTATCGCGTATTAACCGTTTTTGGATTAATAAATCTTGCATTCATCCTTATTGGTGTATGGAATAAATTGATAAAAGGAAGAGGGAACAAACATGTCTATGCCAAATAAATCTGCACCCAAAACTCCATTCAATTTATTATCTATACCAATTATTAAGAAGTTTATCAAAAGTAAATGGTATCCTGGTATTTTTCAGTGGATGGTTTTAATAGTATTTTCGGTTATTGTATTTGAATTAGTTGCAGGAACAGTTAGTCCCCACGGAAATTTTGGTACAACAATGACATGGGTTCTATGGTGGCCATTAATACCTATCTTGTTTATTGCCACGGGAAGGTTCTGGTGTGCAATATGTCCATTCGGTAAAGTTAGTGATATTGTAAGAAAGCTTGTCGGTAGCGAACGTCCTATGCCTAAATTTTTAAGGAAATATGGTATATGGTTAATTGATTTATTTTTTATTGCGATAACGTACAGCGATCATGTGTGGGGGATAGTTGAATCTCCTCGAGGATCAGGATACCTTCTCCTTTTATTGGTAACTATGGTTGTGGCTACTTCAGTATTCTATGAGAGACGAACATTTTGTAAAACACTTTGTTTTCTTGGAGGGTTAGCTGGTAACTATTCAAGATCAGGTGCTCTAGAGTTACGAGGGACACCAGATATTTGTAAAACATGTAAAACCCAATCATGTTTTAAGGGGAGTGATAAAGCAGAAGGGTGTCCGATGTTCCAGTTTCCTCGTACCATGGACTCTAGTGCCGAATGTAATATCTGTGGAAATTGTGTGAAAAATTGTCCGAATGATTCTATAAGATTATCTTTAAGAGTTCCTACAAAAGAGTTGTGGGGCCTTAAGAATCCAAAGCTTGAGCATGCATCATTAGCTGCAGTTATAATGGGTATTGTCTTTGTACAAAACATAACAATGTTAGAAATTTGGGAAGATATCTTATCAATCATTAGTTCTTTTACCGGAACATCTAATTACCAAGTGAATTTTACAATCGCATTCATTTTCTCAATGGCGTTACCTATCCTATTATTATTAGGAGCAGCTAAATTAGCAACCGTATTGGGAATGCCTAACTCCGTAAAGAAAAACTTCACTCTTTTTGGATACGCATTTATTCCTTTAGATTTAGCTGGACATTTAGGTCATAACTTGTTTCATATTATCACAGAGGGGAAAGCCATCTGGTTTAATTCATTGAGTTTATTTGGTAGTAAAGTTACTACAGGTGATCTGAGCTTAGCATCTACATCTACTGTGCAACTTTTACAATACTTAATTATAGGTATAGGTTTCATTGGATCTACTTACACTGCTTATAAGATGGGGAAAAAGGCAACATTTAAATCCATGCTCCCATATTATGCTCTAATGCTAATTTTGGGAATTATCAATATCTATTTATTCTCACTACCAATGAGCCATAGAGTATAGGTAGAAAAAGTAAGATAACAATTAATTAAAACACTATTAATTAAAACTGATTTGATTTGACGTTCGGGATTATCCCCCGAACGTTTTTCTATGTATTAAAGTTTTTCAATTATTAATAATAAAAAGAAATGACAAAAGAAGTTTAGATGACGAAATTAATAATAGTAAGCTGCTATTATTGTATAGACATTGATAAAGCGAATTAAAGTGAGAGTTTACATTGCCCAATTATTGTGCTGACACATAATTTATTTGTTTGATACTATATAAAAAGAAACGGTTAAATAATAATAAAAAGAAACTCCTAACGAAAAAAATTTTTAGAGGATTAATGGGATATTTTCGAAAGTGAAATTGATAGATATTTCTATATTATTTCAGAGAATAATGGTAACCTTTATCTGATTAGTTTCATCTGATTGATGTAATTCTTTTGTAATTGTTAATTACCAAATAGTTAATATTTGTTTATACTTTTGCCTAGCAAGAATAACTTGTGAGCAATATCAAAATATCAAAAGCAAAATCCAAATAATAGGAGTGTTAATAAGATGAGTAAACCAACAAACTCTGGAAATCAGCCACCAAGCACACCACGTTGGGTGAAAATATCAGGTATTATCATCGTAGCATTGATAGTACTGTTCATTATTCTTAAACTCACCGGCATCGGTGGTAACCACGGACCAGGTCGCCACTTCTCAACTGCTCAAGCCGTTAGGGGTGATCAGATCATAAATATGAAACAAGACTTGATTGAGGGACCGATACATGAACATGTCATCTAGATTGCGTAAGTTCACACTCACTGCGCATATCACTGTTTCAGTCGGATGGTTAGGTGCCGTTTTAGCCTATCTTTCTCTTGCGGTTGTTATTAAAACAAGTGAGGATATTTCGTTGGTACGCGCTGCTTATCTTGCTTTGGAACCAATTACAAGTTATGTTCTAGTCCCGTTAGCGATTGCATCTCTAATTACTGGGATTGTTATCTCACTCGGAACCTCATGGGGATTATTTCGGCACTACTGGGTAATTTTTAAATTAATATTAACTGTTTTTTCTATCATTATTTTACTAGCATTTACACAATCACTCACCCGGATGGTAAGTATAGCTGCAGATTCAACGACCTCGATAAATGAACTGCGCGAAATGGGAGCAGGTATTAGCCACGCTGTTGGTGCTCTAGTAATTCTATTAATAATTATGATTCTTTCGGTTTACAAGCCAAAGGGTATGACTCGATACGGTTGGCAAAAACAACAGAAAAGTCGAAAGGGTTCTAGTCAGTGACGGGGACTAGTATAGACAAGTCGGTATAAATTCAATGAATATAACTAGGGAAGATAACTTTTTTATTAAATAACATTTTATTTAATGAAAGAATAAAAGGATGGTTAGCATTTGAGTTAGTCTTCAAATGTTAACCATCCTTTTTTCTTCTCAGATTTATTATAATATGGATCAACCTTGCTATTAGGCTAACAAACTATCTAAAGCGTCTTGCAAATCTTTGACAACGTATTAACGTCCGAACCAAATTTGCACATGGCTTCACAATTACTTCTTAAATCCGAAAATAATATGTAAGAAAGTGAACATGTATGATCATTGTGAAAGGAGGGGCGAAGCAACTGTGCTTTGATTTCTTTTTCTCTTTTATCAGGGGCTACTAAGAAAAAATTACAGTCATTATGTAATAAAGACTTTGAAAGATCATTTAATCTTAAGATGCCGGAATAGATCGATGTACTTTTCTCCACTTCAAACGCAGAGATAATATCTCCTTCTTTATTCAGCCAAAGTACGTCAATCAATCGAATCGTATCCTTTACACTGGATGGAACATGAGGAAGCTTAAGACCCGTTAATGAAAATTCCCCAAGCGCTGAATTATCCCAGGTCCTTTTATGGTCATTTTGAGCAATCCAAACATTATACCCAAAGGCTTTTCCTAACGTTGCTAGATGATATTGCATCTCTGTATGGGTATTCTCTTCAAGTAATTCATTTTGAATAGAGTTGTGTCTTTTTCTTTTATCCTTCTCAATCTTTTCTAAAGCAATTTCATAATTTTCGCTAGTAATAATTCGGCCGTTTCCAATTTCATATAAAAGGCCACCAGCTGCGCCTAAATCTTTTGATAAAAGCTTGCTATGTTCTTGGTTAAAATCGAGAATTAAATCTCTCATTTTTAAATATTCACCCCAAGAACCAAGTTTTAAGCGTTGATTAAATAACAAATTTGCACCTTTAATAATAGCAGTATTAAAAGGAGGGAAAATGGTAGGGTGAATAAAATAAAGTATGTTAGCAACTGCTGGTCCAAGACCTTTAATTTTTTGGGAGTCTAAAAGAAAGATTTGCTCTAGAAGTTGTTTTTCATTACTTGTCTGAAGACACATCTTTAAAAAACGAGCGAAAGCTTTCTTATTTGCCTCATTTTCATAGATATCGGGAATTCTTAGCTTTGGTTTCCAATAAAAAGCATGAGCAGCTCCTTCAAAAATTTCCTTTTGTTCCGAAATGGCGGTAACAACGGTTTCAAGAGATGACTCTTTAAAATCATTTCCGAACTCATTTGTCTCAATCTCACGAATTACCATTTTTAAACCGCTGCGAATAGTTCTAAAAGCTTTTAAGCGTTCAGTGTTATTCATAAACCAGTTATTAAAAACCGATTCTTCGTCCTCACGATATTCCTTTAGCACGTTCTCCATTGATTTTCCCATCATTACTCTACCTCCACAAAGAATGAACACTTTATTTTAAAGGATAATTTTGCAGAAACTAT
Source organism: Robertmurraya sp. FSL R5-0851 (assembly GCF_038002965.1). Lineage (NCBI taxonomy): Bacteria > Bacillati > Bacillota > Bacilli > Caryophanales > Bacillaceae > Robertmurraya > Robertmurraya sp. FSL R5-0851. The sequence goes on from NZ_JBBOOE010000002.1 coordinate 192,301, forward strand.
CGATTTTCAATAAATTGTTAGATTCCCTTTTAAAAAAATCGAAATGTGATGTGAATCACATTTCAAAAAAATAATTCTAATTAATATCACTAGTGTTGTATAAATAATGTCATAATTTTCAGTTTAATCATCTTTCTTGATTAGAGCCAAAAAGGTAAATACCCTATTAAAGGTGGCTCCATCCATTTGGATTTTATTTACAATTAGACCTGTGCGACAACGACAATTTGTTTATTTAAGGGATGGCTTTTCCTTCAATCTTTCGAAGCCAGATATTCGCTGGTTTCCACAATGCAGCCCTTAAATAACGGCTAATTTGTAAGGTTTTTCGCTTACTTTTTGTTTCGATTTGTACGAGAACATGTAGGCAAAAAACAATCAGTGCGATAAACACTTGATTTTGAACTGCCCATTCGCTTTGACCGTAGAATTTTTTGATGCTGAGATGTTGTTTAATCCACTTAAAAAATAGCTCAATTGCCCAGCGAGATTTGTACATCTCCGAAATTTCTTCGGCACTCAAATCAAAACGATTCGTAATAAGCTGGAGTTCATTTCCTTTTGAATCCATCACTTTTAGAAGGCGAAAGTAATTTTCAGCACGGTTTTGAGTCGTACCAATCAATACCATTTGGTCTGACAAAACAGTCGCTTTCTCTGGTAGGTTAAAATCGAAAACTTCCCGTATGACTGCATTTTTACGTAGTCTGGAAAGAAAAAAGTAGCCATCATCAGTCATGCGATCAAAGCGCTCGTAGTCTAGATAGCCACGATCAAACACATACATGCATTCCTTGTCATCCACCATGATTTCAAGCTGACCACGGTCATGTTCTTTTGCAGTTGTCATAACGGCTTTTTCAGGATAGGAAGTACCTTTTTCCATAAACACAAGACGGAGATGCAACTTTACTCCCGCCTTTGTTTTGCGAAATTTTGCCCATTTATGATTGGTTAAATTGAGTGGCAGCGTGCTTGAATCAATAATTTTTAACGGCATCACAAGTTTCGTATAGTACGTTTTGGTATGAATTTGTGATACTAAATCAAGGAAAAGCCTTTGGAATATATCTGGATTCATCCCATTCAATCGGCGTGACAGCTGAGAAATACTGATAGAATCAAGGTCGATTCCTTTTTGAAGCTGGTCATCGAATAGACTATCGCTTAGTGCATGCAGACTTTCGATTTCTTGTAGTTGCGCAAAAAGTAGTAATTTAAGGAATGACTCAGTCGTTAGTTTTTTCGTATAGTAATCTAATTTCATCGTTTTCACCTGTTCTTCAAATAATTGAAGGTTTATTGGTGAAAACCATTGTCCAAATGAATTTTTTCGTGTAATCTTGTCCATGCGTATGTCCTTTTATAGTGGATTTGGACGGGTTACCACCTGACTTATCCATTATAAAGGACTTTTTCTTTGCACAAAATAATAAAATTGAACATTTTAAGTATTTCCAATAGTCAAATTAAATTAACGCAACACTAGTGAATTAATATAAGACTATCATAACTTAAGGAGGCCATAAATGATGAAGAGAAGTTTACTTAGTATCCCATTTTTACTTATCATTTTTGCTATATTTCTAACTGGTTGTACTTCCAATACCACAACCATTGGAAATAAGGGTAATACGACAACAGATATTGAGGAAAATACTAAACAACCAAAAGGAATAAAGGAAAGTAATAAAGAGGAAAAGTTCTACTTTACTGCTAATGAAGGGGGATCCATAAACAAGATTAGAGTTGCTGATAATGAAGTGGTTTCAACCATTGAAGTAGATGGAGCTGTCCACAACATTCAAACATCTCCAAATGGCGAACTATTTGCAGTAACTGTGGTTCCAACCGCAGAAGGCGGCCATGGGGATATGGAAATGCCAGGATTGGTTCTTTTCTATAATTCTCAAACAGACGAAATACAAAACAAGGTAGAAGTAGGTAATCATCCAGCTCACGTTGTTTTTACAGATGACGGAAGATATGGATTAGTAACAAATAATGAGGATAATACCGTTTCGGTGATCGACTTAAGTACCTATACTGTTATAAATACAATTTCAACCGGTGAAGGACCTCATGGATTTAGAACATCTAAAGATAATAAATATGCTTATGTAGCAAATATGGGTGAAGACACGGTAAGTGTAATAAATATTGAAAAAATGAAGGAAGAGAAAAGAATTACAGTAGGAGCAACTCCAGTTACTACTGATATTACTTCTGACGGAAAAACGTTAGTTGCAACACTTAATGGAGAAAACAAGCTAGCAATCATCGATGTGGAATCAGAAAGTATTTCAAAAGTAGATGTTGGCATTGGACCAGCTCAAGTCTACATTGACGCTAAAGACCAATTTGCCTATGTTGCTAATCAAGGTACACCAGAAAAACCTTCTAATACTCTTAGTGTCATTGATATAAAAGAAAAGAAAGTAATAACAACCATTGAAACAGGCAAAGGGTCTCACGGTGTTGTTGTAAGTCCCAATAATCAATTTGCCTATGTAACAAACATGTATGAGAATTCAGTCAGTATCATCGATCTTGAAACCTATACAGTAACTGGGACAATTCAAGTGGGAGAGACTCCTAATGGAATAAGTATCATGGATTAGTGAAAATTACAGTTAAGTCGTACTCAAAATAGAGTACGGCTTAAACTTTTTTATTAGAAACATAGAAACTTCATAATTTCTTCATTTATAACACTTATTATTTAATTATGAAAACGGAAGATATAATATAAGTGAGGACTGATGTAATTAGAGAAAATCAAATATACGAGTACGTACTATTTTTTGTGCGAATTAAAGGAGTAAGAAAAATTGAGTTCAAAGCTAAACAGTATTTCATTCAAACTCGGGCTATTATTTAGCGGTGTATTTATTACATTATTACTTCTTCTCGGGCTCATATTATATGGCGTATTTACAAATATGTTTGTAGATTATATAAAACAGGATTTGTTAGCCAAAGGACAAAATCATGCCCGTATCTTGGCAGAAGATTTTAATCAATCTGCAATAAATCACGTAGTCGAAATGGAAAAAGGTGTAATGACAGATGTACTTGTAACAGACAACAAACAACAATTTGTCGCTTTTTCAAAAAAACCAGATGAAGAGATGGTTGACCATCTTATTACTAAAAGCCTTAGTAATGGAACCATTTTAGAGGAAGATTGGAAACAGCATAGTTATCTTATCTCGGTAACCCCTATTGGAGATCATTTAGGATACGTGTATATGTACTATCCAGCATCGATTCTTAGAGAAATTGTTTTTGTTATGAATCTTCTACTTATTGTAGCTACCATTGGAATTTTGCTACTAGCATTTGGTTTAATAGGCATCTTATCTAGAAGATTAACACGTCCACTTTTGTATATGAAAGAAGCAACTTCAAAAATGGCCATGGGAATGTATAAGCAGAATATACCGGTAAAAGGAAAAGATGAAGTAGCACAACTAGGGTTTTCGATTCAAAATTTAGGTGATCAGCTACAGTATTTTGAAGAAAGTAGAAGTGATTTTTTAGCTGCCGTTTCCCATGAGCTTAGAACCCCACTTACTTATTTAAAAGGATATAGTGATATCTTAAATAAAGATATTATTAAAGACCGTGAAGAACAAAAAGAGTATCTAACTATCATTAATAAAGAAGCCCATAGATTATCTATATTAATAAATGATTTGTTTGAAATGAGCAAACTTCAAACAGGGCAGTTTGTGTTAAAAAAAGAGTTAACTAACATAAATCAAGTAATCAAAAAAGCAACAAAAAATCTAAACCCTGTTGCAAATGAGAAAGGGATTGGATTGATTTTAAGCTTGAATGAAGAAATACCCGATATATCTATCGATCCCCAAAGGATGGAGCAAGTAATTTATAACTTAATTGAAAATGCCATTAAATATACTTCTCAAGGTACTATCACGATTAAATCTACTTTATTAGGAGATTTTATTGTTCTTCAAATTTCAGATACGGGAATTGGAATCCCTTCAAAGGACTTACCTAAAATATGGGAACGGTTTTATCGAGTTGACCAATCGCGAACAAGGAAAACTGGGGGATCTGGATTAGGACTTTATGTTGTTAAGCAGATCATTGATGCCCACAATGGGAGTATACAGGTTAAAAGTAAAGAAAACGAAGGCTCCGTATTTACCATTTATTTAGAAAAGGAAGAGAACGATGAAAAAGATACTAATAGTTGATGACGAAAAAACCATGAGACAACTGCTTCGTATTTACTTGCAGCAGGAGAACTATGATATTTATGAAGCTGAGAATGGTCAAGAAGCCTTTGAAAAGGTAAAAAGAAATGATTTTGACTTAATGATTCTTGATGTAATGATGCCTGTAATGGATGGGTGGAAAACACTAGAGGTAATAAGAGAAATCTCTGACATACCTATTTTAATGTTAACAGCAAAAGGAACAGTCCAGGACAAAGTAACCGGGTTCTCTTCAGGAGCTGATGATTACTTGGTCAAACCATTTGATGAAGCGGAATTAGTTGTAAGAGTAGGGGCCCTTCTTAGAAGGACTAATCTTAATCAATCAAACGATGAAATTATTAAATACAATGGCATTATCATTAATTTAACTTCTAGAGAGATTTTTCATGAAGGAATAAAACTGAATCTTACACAAACAGAATTTGATTTGTTACAAGTTCTTGTTGAACATCGAGGAAATGTTTTATCTAGAGAGCAACTTGTAGAGAAGATTTGGGGCTTAGAATTTTCCGGAGAAGATCGTACGGTGGATTCCCATATTAAAAATTTACGTGAAAAGCTTAGTTCCCTCGGTTTTGAAAAGTCCATTATAAAAACGGTCTGGGGAATTGGCTACAAAGTGGAGTAGGGTGATAAAAGAATATGAAAAAAAAATGGCCGGTAATTATCTTAAGTATATTTATTGTATTAGGTTTTTCTTTTCTTTTCTTTGTGTTAAAGATGGTTTGGTTTCCTCCTGAATCAATGGGTATGATGATGAGTAAAGAGATGATGTTTCATCATGTGAAGTATTGGTTTAATCAGACTTTTTGGGTATGTTTAATCATGATTGGAATTGGTTTATTAATTTGGATTTTCATTAGTAAGAAGGAAAAAGGGAACGAAAAACAATAACTATCACTTTAAACTACTGTTATATTCTATTCTTGATTATGATTGGGTCAAAAAAAGGAATGTAAAGGAATTGTTTAACTGAAATTATTTTAATTAATTACATTATTTTTCTAATAATTTTTTCTCTATTTAAATATGAAAAATCCTCAATAATGATGGTTCAATGTAAAGTATTGTTTGACATACCCCTTATTATGTATGCTCATTATTATAAAAAAACTGTATTCTTTAGCTGAAGCATGTCTCTGTTGAGACACGCTTTTTTATTGAAATTTTTTTCTATCCTACACTTATCTCCATACTTTCTCCATGATTGTTTTTTATAGTTAAAACATAGAAAACAATAACATAGACTCTCGGAATAACTAAGTCATTTTTATGGGATTTGTAAAAAAATAACTGGAAATTAGCTTCGATTCGATGAAAATTCCTTTTTTTCATTTCCTTTTTCAAAAAAATGCATACCAAATAAGCCTTGCTTATAAAATTTTTAAAAATGATTAAGCAGACTTTTTAAAAATGACATTTTCGAGATTCAGCTTTTCTTTTTTAACGTCGTACCAAGCATCAATATGTTGGCACATCATAATGGCATAAGTCCGAATGTACCACATTTTCGTGGAACGATGACGACCTAATTCTAAATGATAATCAACCTTTTCACGTTTGTTCGACCGTTCTACAGATGTACGACGCTTATAAGTTAGCTTCCACTTTTCAGACGTTCTCGGAGTCTTAGTAAACAACCGAAGGTTGTCCTTCCGGAATGTATGAAATGTTCGACCGTATTTAGCTTTAGAACAGGGATTCTCACAAGTAATTTTTGTGCCGCATGCGAGTGGACATCTCCATTTCTGCCGGTTTTTGGATTTATCAAAACCATTGGGCTTCATTTTTAACCCTGCAGAACAAATTGGTGTCCCTTCGGGAGATATTTGTATATCGCTTTCAGTGCTGAAATTTTTCTTGGTTCGAACATTCAGATCAATGAAAGGCTCGATATTATAATGATCTAGCAATTCATAAATAGGTTCCGCATCATGAGCAGCATCCAAGAGAATCTTACCAATTGTGCCCAAGGTAGTGCGTTGCGAAAATTCAATAGAACTGGCAACAAGACTGACAGAATCATGCCGGGAAGCTGGTTGAAGTCTTGGATACAAGGGTAGGTCGTATCGACTGTCGCTAGTGGATAACATGTAGAGATGGTATCCGTTGAAGTAGCGTTCCCGTGAACTGTCCCACCCTGAGTCGATGTCAGGTTGGGAATAATGACGAGGATGGTTACAATTCGTTAGTCCTTGGGCACTGCATTCACAAGTACGCTTGCTTCTTGGAAATCTAGCCGTTTCAATCGGGGTACCGTCTCCGACAACCCCTAGAGCGTCCAAGTCTCCGAGTAAGCCTAGGTTCGCTGATACATGGAGAAATTGAGATTGAAATAATTCAAATAATCGATCGCTTGGCAGCACTTTTTTCTTAGCATCATAACGAAAAAAACGATCGATTAACTTTCTAACTATACCTGGACTTGATGGGGACGCTTTTTCGCCTTTCTTGGGTTTCTTCTTTTTCTTTTTTTGGCGTTTCGGTTTGATATTGGGTTTTATATTAGCGTTATCCCTTCCCCATAAACGGTGGAAAAAATCGTAGAAAGTCCCTATACCAGGAACTTTCCCCGGTTCAAAGCCACTCATGATGGCATAGAAAGGCACTCGATACAATTCATCAACCCATTCAGTAATACTGAGAGTTGGTTTAGCCAAAAGAAGCAAAAGGTAAGAGCGCATCATAGAAGACGGATCACGAGGCTCCGGACCTTTATTCGAATAAGAGCTCCGAAGCCACGAGGTAATCTGAGAAAGGTCAGTGATCCATAACTTGTAAATAATGGGCCAATCATTATTTACAATAGTAAGGACGTTACCAGAGTAATGCTTTCTTAATTGTTCTAAAACGAAGTTTTGGTAATCTTCATGACTAACGACAGTTGGCTTCACCTCAACACCCCAATTCACGGTTTATAAGGAAATAAATCCCTTCGCCGGCGATTATTGTGGTGTTTTCAAAAAGTCAAGTATTTTCGACAAAAAAATCAACAAAATTTCACTGAGGAATTTCCAATTCTTCTTATAAAACGTGAAACATCCCCCTACTAAAAGTAGGAGGAATCAAATAAAAATGGTACAAGAAAATCCTTGTACCATCTAACTCGGCGAATGCCGAGAGTCTATTAACTAGTAAGGAGGAGCTATCGATTTAAAATTTTGGTCCATCTTTAATAATTACTAAATCTAATTAAAAAGGAGAAAAGATCATGAAAAAGACTCTAATTACAGTAACCTTAGCAGCTGCATTAATTGTCGGAGGTGGCACTGGCCTGTATTACGCCTCAGCAAAAGAGAATGTAGGAACTCAGGATAATTCCGTTAAGAATTCTGGAAAAATGAATACTGAAAACATGAATAGTATGATGAATGGCGACATGCAAGAAATGATGGATGGCAACATGCAAGAGATGATGAATGGCGATATGCAAGAGATGATGAATGACAAAAATATGAATTTCGGACAGATGAAAGATCATATGAAAGAAATGCATCCCGAATTAGAAGAGCAACAATTAGAGGAGATGTATAAGGATATGCATGGTACAGGTGGATCAGAAAATAGTAATAATTTTCAATAATATTTATTTTTAAATTTTTTTAGAGAGGTGTAACTGTATGGAATGGCTTTCCTATTTACTCATATTACTTTGTCCATTAATGATGATTTTTTGTATGAAAGGACATGGTAATCATAAGAAGCACGATACTCATTTTAATTCCGATATTTCAAGTAAGCTAACAAATTTAGAGAAAGAAAATGAGGAATTGAAAAGAGAAATTGACTTACTTTCTTCATTAGTAAAAAAAGAGTCCTAAGATAATTTAAAACATCTGTTAACACTAATTCACGGTTTCTATAATCTACCCACCTTCATAATATAAATACAATATCGGTTACTGGGGAGGGAAGTATTTTTGTTAAACAGAAGAGAATTTATTAGTAAATCGCTGAAAGGAACTACGGGTTTAATTGTAATCTCTATTGTACCTATTGGATTAAGCGCATGTAGTAATAAAGAATTATCTTTGGATACAGACTCTATGGTTAACCTAGGTCCCCTAACTGAACTTAATAAAGGGATATTTCCCAAAAAGGTGCCTTATAAAGTAAATATAAAAGATGCCTGGACCGAACAAAAAATGGAGGGATTTGTTTATATAAACAAGACTTTTGAAGATAATAACTTACTTATTTTGTCTCCTATTTGTACCCATCTGGGTTGTGTTGTAGGTGATGCTGATGAGAAATTGCAAAAAGAGGGCATTCGTTATTATTGTCCTTGTCATGGTGGTCAGTACGATGAATACGGAGTAAATGTAGGTGGGCCACCACCAAGACCCTTAGAAATGTTTAGTCCATATGTGGAGAATGGAAATGTGTATATATCTATATTAAATCCAACTGTAAGGTAAACAAATAAAGAAGCGAGTTGAGACTACAGTGAGTTGTTGTAAAGGAAAGTCTAATAATAGAAAAAAAATTTCCCCCTTCAAATTCTTTGCCATTTGGGTTTTAGTAGTAGGTGCAATCGGATTATATAGTATATTCCTTAATTAATTTTGTACTAAAAAGAAAAAAATAAGATTCTATAAAAAGCAATGTATTGGTTATCGGAATTTTTTCGATGACCATTTTATTTGGCGAAAGCAATAACAAATTCTTAAATTTTGATGTTTGCATACTTTCTCCATATTCTTTTTGTATCATAAATAAAGTAAATATAAAACTAACTTAGGGAGAGAAATTTATGGATAGTATCCAACCGTTAAGTAGAGTAGCTTTAGATTTGGGTCCAATAACTATCTATTGGTATGGTATTATTATTGGATTTGGCATATTTTTAGGGTGGTTTCTTGCGACGAAAGAAGCTGAAAAATCAGGACTCAATAAGGATATATTTTCAGATTTATTACTATGGGCAATTCCAATAGCCATTATAAGTGCAAGAATATATTACGTGTTATTTAAATGGGATTACTATGTAGAGAATCCAAGTGAAATCATGGCGATTTGGCAGGGCGGAATTGCTATTCATGGGGCTTTAATTGGAGGAATAATAACCGCTGTTATATTCGCAAAGAAAAAGAATGTTTCATTTTGGAAACTTGCTGATATTGCAGCACCAAGTATTATTCTCGGGCAAGCAATTGGTCGATGGGGAAATTTTATGAATCAAGAAGCTCACGGAACAGCAGTTACAAGAAGCTTTTTAGAAAATCTAAATCTCCCAGACTTCATTATTAATCAGATGTATATTGGAGGTTCATATTACCACCCCACGTTTTTGTATGAGTCCTTATGGAGTTTATTAGGTTTCTCATTATTGATCATACTAAGGAAGTTCCCACTTTATCGTGGTGAATTATTCTTTTCTTACATTATTTGGTACTCTATTGGAAGGTTTTTCATCGAGGGATTACGGACTGATAGTCTAATGTTGACTGATTCATTACGAATTGCACAAGTATTGTCATTACTCCTAATTGGTATTGCAGTATTTATTATAGGAATTAGACGTTGGAAAGGCTTTTCAAATAACAAATCCGCTAAATCTATATAAAAAAAAGGAAATTAATTGTAAACATTAGGAATCTGCATATTTTTTGCAAATTTATTGTATATACTATGCTCGTAGTTTAAATAAGGGAGGATTTTATATTATGCTGAAAAGTAAAAAAATATTGCTAGCGCTAGTTTCTCTACTTACAGTAATCACCTTAGCTGCGTGTGCTGGTAATGAGGAGAGTGATTCCAACCAGGATGAGGGTATGGAAAACATGGATCACTCAAATATGGATATGGGTTCAGAAACTGAAGAAAACGATGATTCTGGATCGGAAGAAAGCATGGACATGGATCATTCTGGTACAGGAGAAGTGCCTGAAGGGTTAAAGGTATCAGAAAATCCAACATATAAAGTCGGAAGTAAAGCAATCATCAAAGATGCTCATATGGAAGGTATGGAAGGTGCTGAAGCAACTATTGTCGGTGCTTATGATACGGTTGCATATGCCATTTCATATACCCCAACAAATGGTGGAGAACCAGCAGAAAACCATAAGTGGGTTATTCACGAAGAAATTCCTGATGCTGGTGAACAGCCTCTAGAAACGGGCGCTGAAGTAACAATTAATGCAGAACATATGGATGGCATGGATGGAGCTAAGGCTGTAATTGACTCAGCAGAAGAGACAACCGTCTATATGATCGATTTTACACCTACTACTGGTGGTGAAAGAGTAACCAATCACCAATGGGTTACTGAAAGCGAACTTTCACCAGTTGAATAATGTCTAATATGAAGAAGAGGAGTTGTTTTCTTATAGAAAACAGCTCCTCTTTTTATTTTAAAACATCATAAAAACCCCATATTTTTGTCACAGAACATTCACTTTACATACCATACTAGGGTATCATATAATATAAGTAAGTTAAGAATATAATTCAAACTAAAACCATAAAGGAGACGAGATCTAATGGAAAAGGTAACACTTAAAGTTCAGGGGATGTCTTGTGGTCATTGTGTAAATTCGATTGAAGGTAGTGTAAATGAACTAGAAGGTGTCTCTTTGGTCAAAGTTCACCTTAAGGAAGGAACCGTTGAGATAGAATATAGTTCAAATGATATAAATCTTGAAACGATAAAAAGGACCATTGATGAACAGGGTTATGATGTAATCTAAGAATGGAGAAGGAGGTCGTGCTAATGTAAGCACGTTCTCTTTTTTAAAAATATATACCCCACACAGGTATGGAAGGTGAAGAAACATGTCAAAGGAAAAAGATAACAGTAATATTCCCACTATTGATGAATTAATAACAAGTCTTAATCAGAAAAGAATTTATGCTAAAAAGACATTGTCAAGACAGGAGATACTGAAGCGTTTGACTTCCCAGTCTTTAACGAAAATTTATATCTAGATTGATGTTAGAAGAATGATGTTATCAGTTTAAACAAAATTGTACCGTCATTTAAAATTTACTAAAAATAAGAACATTGTGTGTAAATTAGTTAGGAGGAAAGAGGACATGACAGAAATAGCAAAATTAAAAAATCAACCTCATAATGTCGCCATGGAAAATGTCTTGTTAAATATCACTGGTATGACATGTGCAGCTTGTGCTAACCGGATTGAGAAGAACATAAATAAAATACCTGGGGTCCAAAAAGCTAGTGTAAACCTTGCAACAGAGAAAGCATCTGTATCATATGAACCTTCAGAGGTGTCAATTGATGACATTATATCTAGAGTCAAAAAGATTGGTTATGGAGTTCAAGAGGAAAAAGTAAAGTTTAACATCCTAGGAATGACATGTGCTGCCTGTGCAACTAGGATTGAAAAAGGTTTAAGTAAAATCGAAGGAGTAACACAAGCAGCCGTAAACCTTGCAACGGAGAAAGCAACAGTTGAGTATATTCCTGGAAAGACCAATGTTGATCAGCTAATTACAGCTGTTAAAAAAGCAGGATATGATGCTAAGGTAATCGGAGAGGTTGATGAAGACTATGAAAAAAGTATACGGGAAGCTTCCTATAAAAAACAAAAAATAAAATTTATGGTTGGGGCTTTTCTTTCGCTATTTTTCTTAGCGCAAATGATTTCCGACTTTACAATGGAGTATGGAAGTGGTGGATTCTTTCATATGAATCCCTGGATTCAGTTTTTACTTGCCACTCCAGTACAATTCTATGTAGGTGGCCACTATTACCGTGATGCATTTAACGCCGTAAGGGGCGGAAGTTCTAATATGGCTGTATTAGTCGTTCTTGGTACATCAGCAGCCTATTTTTATAGTTTAATTGTTACGATTATGGGAACGAGTCAATTTTTATATTTTGAAGCTGCAGTAATTGTCATGACACTGATTGTTCTTGGTAAGCTACTTGAAACGCGTGCTAAAGGGCAAACTTCGGAAGCGATAAAGAAATTGATGGGACTTCAGGCTAAGACCGCATGTGTAATTAGAGACAATGAAGAAATTGATATTCCTATTGAGGATGTTCAACTGGGTGATGTGATATTTGTTCGTGCAGGGGAAAAAGTTCCTGTTGATGGTGAAATTATAGAGGGGACGACTACAATAGATGAATCTATGCTAACGGGTGAGAGCATGCCAGTTAGTAAAAAATACGGAGATACTGTGATTGGTGCTACAGTTAACAAACATGGTTCGTTTAAATTTAGAGCCACTAAAGTTGGCAAAGACACAGCGTTATCCCAAATCATTAAGCTTGTTGAAGAGGCACAAGGGTCGAAAGCACCGATCCAACAACTCGCAGATAAAATCTCTGGAGTTTTTGTACCGATAGTAATTTTAATCGCTATAGCAACGTTTATAATTACCTATTTCTTAGTAGGATTTACCCCAGCACTGGTTAGTACTATCGCCGTACTTGTCATAGCCTGTCCGTGTGCTTTAGGATTAGCAACACCGACAGCAGTAATGGTTGGTACCGGGAAAGGCGCTGAAAATGGTCTCTTAATTAAAGGAGCAGAGCATCTCCAAAATTCTCAGCGTCTAACCACGATTGTCTTAGATAAGACAGGAACCATTACTAAAGGAGAACCAGATGTTACTGATATTGTAACCTATGGTATTTACTCTGAAGAAGAAATACTACAACTAGCTGCTTCCGCAGAAAAAGGTTCAGAACATCCACTTGGTGAAGCCATTGTTAATAGAGCCAAGGAAAAAGGCTACCAATTGATAGATGGAACAAACTTCAACGCCATTCCGGGGCATGGAATTCAAGTTGAAATTAAGGAAAAAAATATTTTGATTGGAAATAAAAAGTTAATGGCTAAAAATAAAATTAATATTGAAAATGCCCTTGGTAGAATGGAGAATCTAGAAGGCGAAGGAAAAACAGCTATGCTAATTGCAATAGAAGGAAGGCTTGAAGCAATCATTGCTGTTGCAGATACAGTTAAAGAGAGCTCAGCAGAAGCAATAAAACGGATGAAAGAACTTGGAATTGAAGTTATTATGATAACAGGGGACAATCGTCTCACTGCAGAAGCGATCGCAAGACAAGTAGGAGTCGATCGAGTTCTTGCAGAGGTGCTTCCAGAAGATAAATCGGCTGAGGTAGAAAAGCTTAAACAAGAAGGAAAGATCGTTGCAATGGTTGGAGATGGAATTAATGATGCTCCTGCCCTTGCTGCAGCTGATGTAGGTATTGCCATAGGAACTGGAACAGATGTAGCCATTGAAGCTGCCGATATCACTTTAATGCGCGGAGATTTATTGGGAATAGTAGATATAATTAGCCTATCAAAGACCACTATGAGAAAGATACGTCAAAACCTTTTCTGGGCATTTGCTTATAACATTGTTTTAATACCGGTAGCTGCGATGGGTCTTCTTAATCCAATCCTAGCTGGTGGAGCAATGGCGTTTAGTTCGGTCTCTGTCGTAGGAAACACCTTGTTTCTTCGTAATTGGAAAACTCAACGATAAATATAAAAAACTACTTATTAACCTACTGATTTTTCAGTAGGTTATTTTTTGTCCAATTTAATTTTTCTGTTTCAAATAGATTATTGCATTGGGGAAAAACTACTAAAATACAGAAATTAATTCTATTTTTTAATAAAAATAATAGATTATACTAAGCACAATTTAAATGACGGAGGTTGTTATGAAGTATATAAAAGTGATAAAAGTGCCTGGTATATTAAAGCTCCAATCTATATATTTAGGATTTTTTATGATTCTGTTTAGTATCATTTTAATAACAAGTCTGTTTGATTTAAAATATAAATTTTCCTATAGTTGGCTTTCTAGATCTTTTGAAGATGTTTCGACAGAATTTTTCATAGATGTTATCGCATCTGAAATTAGTCTATATAGTCCTAATACCGACCAAGCGGATACCCCTTTACCAAAGGTACTACTTTCAACAGTTCTTAATATTTGGCCAGAAGACATTAGAACCTTTCTCGGGAGAGAGCTACCTGGATTTTTAACCTTTAATACAGAAATCGCTGTTGCTGGTATAGGTACAAATTTAACCACATTGCCAATGGAGTCTCCACCTCCCTTAGAGATTTTATTAAAAGAAAGAGAGCAATCAGAAACCGAGATTGCGAAATCAAATAGTGAGGAGAATCCCCCAGTTAATACACCATCCTTAAAGACTGAGAAAGATGCAGTATTCATTTATCATTCTCATAGTTGGGAAGCATTCTTGCCGCTTTTAGAAGGAAATAAGACTGCAAATGAAGCAGTAAGTCTTGCAGAAACCAAAAATGTTATTGCGGTTGGTAATAAACTTAAGGAAGAACTAGCTGAACGTGGGATAGGTGCGAGTCAAAGTAAAGCTAATGTGACAGAAGAATTAAAAAAGAAGAACTGGAATTACAATCAATCCTACATTCTCTCGAGAGAACTGGTTCAAGAGGCTATGGCACAAGAGGAATCTATTCAATATTTGATCGATATTCATAGAGACTCTCAAAATAGAGAGCTTACAACAACCAAAATAAACGGAAAAGACTATGCAAGGTTATTTTTTATTGTAGGTAAGGAAAATAAAAACTACGAACGTAACCTTGCTCTAGCCAAAGAACTCAATCAGAAACTTGAAGAAAAATACCCAGGAATTAGTAGAGGTGTCTTTATTAAGACAAAAGATGATGGGAATGGAGTTTATAATCAAGATCTATCTAGCCAATCTATGCTTCTTGAATTTGGTGGTGTAGAAAATAATAGTATGGAGCTAGATCATTCTATAAAAGCTTTTGCTGAAGTATTTAGTGAATATTTTTGGAAAGCAGAAGAGGTTAGTGGTAGTGGGAATTAGGCATAATATTAGTTTTCAATATTCTCCATTCTTTTTGAAAAAAGGACAATATTAGTAGTAAGAATTCATAGAAAATGCACACTTTAATTGTATTATTGTCCTTGAAAGTAAGAGGTAGGAGGCAAGGTTTATGTCTAAAAAGAAAATGCAAAAAAAGAGTAAAAACGGATTAGGGTGGCTACTTTTAGGGATTATGGTGGTTTTTATTGGATTAATTTTCATTCCGAAAAATAAAACAGAGAATATTAGCTTCCCTGATCTACATGGTTTAAGTTTTTCTTCAGATGGGTCAAAGTTAGTTGCAGCTGTACATGACGGATTAAGGGAATATAATGATGGAAAATGGACTACACCTGATGGTGAGAAAAATGATTATATGGGTTATTCACCTATAAAAAATGGGTTCTATAGTAGTGGACATCCTGGTCCTACATCAAGTTTAAAAAATCCTCTAGGGATCGTAAAGAGTCAGGATAATGGTAAGACTATAGACGTGGTGGATTTACACGGGGAAGTTGATTTCCATTCTTTAACGGTAGGCTATGAAACGGAAGACTTATATGTTTATACACCTGAACCAAATTCAAAGATGAAGGAAGCAGGATTTTACTATTCAAAGGATAAAGCTAAATCTTGGAATGAGATGGCCTTAAACGGACTTACAGGAAATCCTAGAACATTCATAGCACACCCAACACAAAAAGGAGTGGTGGTCATTGGGACAGATAAAGGCCTATATTTATCTAATGATTACGGAGAATCCTTTCAATTACTATCAGATGACATAATAGCAAGTACTGGAACTATCTCTAGTCAAGATGAATTAATTGTTGGTCAAAATACTGATGAGAAAAAAATAATCAAAATAGGTTTAAATAACAAAGAGGTTAAGAATGTTGATCTTCCTAAAAATATAGATGGTAACATTATGTATATTACTAATAACTATAATAACCCCGATGAGATTGCTATTGCTACAGATCAGATCAATGTATATGTTAGCAAAAACAATGGAGCGGATTGGGAAAGTATAGTTAATTTAGGTAAGGGTATTAACCAGGAATGATAAGTAATTCAGTATACTAAATGTATTTTGACTGTTCATGTGCTTGGCTAAATATTCTATATTCAATTGTTCATATCATATACTAGTTAATCTCAAAACCTTATGCCAGATTAGAACATGCACTAAGAATGCATGTTCTATTTTTTTGTTTGTGTATTGGAATTGTGTCTTTTTTGTAATAAAAATATTGAAAGTATGTATTATATTCAATTGAAAAAGCATAGTTCCGTTACGAAACTATGCCACCTATTCACATTAAATGTGTCCATTTCTTCAATAAACCTAGATAATCCGATGGTTCAGAATTTTTTAAACGCATTAAGTTTTATTTAGTCAGACCACTTATAACCAACTCCCCAAACAGTGCTTAAATGATCGTCCACAGGGAAACTAGATGTTCTTAATTTATCTCTTATATTTCTTACATGGGAGTCTATCGTTCTGTCATCTGTATTTACTCCATGACCCCAAATAGTGGTAATCAGATGATCACGTGTAAAAACTTTATTACGATTTGTTAGAAACAAACTCAAAATAGAAAGTTCTTTTGGGGTTAATGATATAAGATTTTTATTATGCCGCAACTCATATGACTCTGGATTTAATTCTAATCCTTTAAATACGATTTTATTAGAAGTATTATTGTTCCTTCTAAGTACAGCATTTATCCTCGCTAATAATTCCTCTTCGTCAAACGGCTTAGATATATAGTCATCTGCACCTATACTCAAACCTTTAACAACATCTGCTTTATCTGTCCGTGCAGTTATCATAATAATAGGTACTTCTACAATCTTCTTTATCTCTACACAAGTCTCCCATCCATCCATCTCAGGCATCATAATGTCTAATAAAACAAGGTCAACTTTATTCTGTGATAGGTACTTAAGTGCTTCCTTTGGCTGGTTCATTTTTATACATTTGTAACCAACTGGCGTTAGGTATAAGCTAATCAAATCCAACATCCGTGGCTCATCATCAACTATTAATATCGTCTTCATATATTAGATACTCCTTTGAATAATTTAGGTTGTTTAAATTTTACCTAAAAAATATGAAAAAAATATGGAGAAAAAAACTTTGTTGCTCCCCCTAAAAAATAAATGTGAAGTAATTAAATGCATAAAATCTGCAATTTATCTTGGTATAGTTTATATAGAACATTTCTACATCTGATTAATTAATACTCAATAAACGATATCCATATCTTATTTAAATACAATATGGTTGATAGGAAGAAAAAATTGAATGGCAGTATCTCAAGGGGTGGAGAGGAAGAAATGAAATTGTTGGGGGTCATCAGCCTAGTTATTGTTCTCATATTAGTTGTAAAATTCATCAAACTGATGAATAAAGGAAAGGATTATGGTCATATCTCATATAGCCAATCCAACAAAATTGTAGATATTCAAAGATACAAAAAAATGAGAGAAAATGATCATAATTTATTGTAAGGACTCAACAATACTGCTTATAGTAGGTAAACATTTTGGAAGAGTATAAAACATTCAAATTAGGCAAATTGATTATTTATAGATTAACTATTTTATATACATTGATAAAAAAATAAAAATGAGAGGTTTGCATTATGAACTGGATGGATTTTTTTAATTTTACACTATACCTTGGGAGTTATTCCTTATTGCTATTGATGATCCTGGCAAGCGTATATAAAATCCTTGAATACATGGACAAATAGGATTAAAAATATAGAGGTAAATTGAATAACTCATAAAGCCTTTTCAAAAAAATATGAAGTACAATTGGGTTCCTTTATACTCTTATTTATACAATATATTTACAATTAAAATTACCCTTTCAATAGCTAACCTATACTATAAAATCCAGCTATCAAAGTTACTTTATGAATTTAATATCATCCTTCCTGTTATCCTCCTTATTACTACAATTACCTTTTCTTAAACCTTTGGGTCTTCGCAGTTTCACATTGTTTAATGATTATCTAAACTTTTTTAGTTGTCCCCTTCCACGATCAAATCTCTTAAAACTCGACACCCCTTATTTATTTTGATCCAATTATTTACCAAACAGGGAAGATGAATTTTATCTGAAATCTCCATAATATCTACACAATTATATGTTATTTTAAATTTCATCTATTTTGTATAACTTTATTTTTTATCTTAAGAACAACTTTTTATATTGAGATGGAACATATTACTTGCTGAAAGCGGGAGAAATTAATATGAGTAAAAAACGTAAGAAGGGCAAATATGATGATCACGTGGATGAGTCCTGGCTAATTCCTTATGCAGATTTATTAACCTTGTTACTTGCTTTGTTTATTGTTTTATTTTCAATGAGTTCAATTGATGCAAAAAAATTCAATGCAATGTCCCAAGCATTTAACGAGGTATTAACAGGTGGAACGGGTGTAATGGAATATCCAGAACCTGATAATAACAACTCAGTGTCAAAGGATACTACCCAAGAGCAGCAGAAACAAAAGAATGAGAATAATAACCTATCCACGGATGTAGAACAAAATGAATTGGAAAAGATTCAAAATAAAGTAACAACCTACATTAATGAAAGGAACCTACAAAAGAGTTTAGAAACGCAGATAACAGATGAGGGTCTGTTAATTACCATTAATAATAATATGTTATTCGATTCTGGAGCGGCTGAGATTCGATTAGAAAATATTGAAATTGCAAAAGATATTTCTGAGTTACTTATCATGGATACACCAAGGGAGATTGTTATTAGTGGCCATACAGATAACGTACCAATTCAATATGCAGACTTTGATTCAAACTGGGAACTTAGTGTTAAGAGAGCAGTGAATTTCATGAAAATCTTACTTAATAATAAAGGGCTAGATCCTCGTTTATTTAGTGTAAAAGGTTTTGGAGAATTTAAGCCTATAGCAACAAATGATACTGAGGAAGGAAAAGCTAGAAATAGAAGGGTTGAAATACTTGTGCTTCCTCGGGATTAGTACCGTCCGTTTCCCTTACAACTTTATTAAAAATGATTAATTATAGAAAGAAGGTGTAATGACGAATGATACTCCAGGATGTGATTAAAGGAATACAAGTCAAAAATAATCCGAATATTTCGGATAAGGATATCTTCATAACAGGTATAGCAGATAATTCTAAAGAAGTAAAAAGTGGATATATTTTTGTTGCAGTGAGTGGTTATAGCTCTGATGGTCATGACTATATAGAACATGCTGTCAGTTTTGGAGCTTCCATTGTTATTGGAGAAAAAGAGATAGACAATTTAGAAATTCCTTATCTACAAGTTGATAACAGTAGAAGGGCATTAGGTATAATTGCTAAGAATTATTACAATGACCCTAGTAGTAAAAAAATAATGATTGGAATTACTGGTACTAATGGAAAGACAACCACAAGTTTTATGTTGCAACAAATTTTAGAGAAAAATGGGATAACCTGTTCTGTTATAGGAACGATATACAATATTATAAATGGTAAAAAATTGGTTTCTGAAAATACAACTCCCGGTTCGATAAAACTTAATTCGTTATTACATTCTAGCAAAGATCAGGTTGTAATAATGGAGGTGTCTTCCCATGGATTAGCTCAATATAGGTTAGAGGGAATCAAATTTGATTATTGTATATTCACCAATCTTTATCACGAGCATTTAGATTTCCACGGGTCAATGGACGAATATTTTCTGGCAAAATCATTGCTTTTTGAAAAATTAAAACCATGTGGTTTTGCCATTATTAACGGTGATAATCATTGGGGAATGAAGCTTTATAAGATACTACAAGAGAGGGAAATTACAACTTATTTGGTAGGAACTTCTAACTCTAACGATTTGATCATTACTACTTATGAAAGTGCAAAAAATCCTTTTATTTTGTTAACAGAAGAAGATCAGTCGGTAGAAATTAAATTGCCTATACCAGGGCTCTATAATTTATATAATGCTGCATTAGCTTACTCTACTGCTAGATTCATGTCTATACAAAAGGAGAGTATATTATCTGCTTTAAACTCTTTCCCAGGAGTACCTGGGAGATTTGAAATTTATAGACATGACTTGGGTCCAACCTTTGTTGTGGATTATGCTCATACTGCAGATGCCTTTGAGTTTATTCTACAAACTGTCAAAAAGTGCGGTGCCAAAAGAATCATTCATATCTTTGGGTTTCGTGGTGGGCGTGACTTAACAAAGAGAGCTGAAATGGTAGAGGTGTCGTCAAAAATCAGCGATTATTACATTTTGACTATAGATGATCTAAACAACGAAAAGGTCAATGAGATGTTCCATATGATGGAGAATCTTACAAGTAAAAACTCTCCTGAAAAAGGCTTAATTATTCTAGATAGAACCCTCGCCATTCAGACTGCTCAACAAATGGGAAAAACAGGCGACTGGATCGTAATTACAGGTAAGGGACCTGAACAATATAAACAACCATTTGTTTTACCAACAAATACTGACAAAGAAACAGTTCTGTATGTTCAAGGGCAGTTTGAAAAAGAACTTCGGCGGAACTTAAGCTTCAATCAACAACAGGTATAACGCAATTCTAAAAAATCTATTTTAATTCCTGGTCTCTCCCTTCATATTTTCTGCATATTTCAATGATAATGTTGACTTATTTTATTTATGATATAGTATATTAATCGTAATGATTACTATTTACGAAAAATATGAGGAGGACCAAGAATGAAAAAATTAGTATCTTTACTCTTTTTTATTATTCTTTTATTGGTTGGATGTAGTGAATCGACTTCTAAAGACGATAATAAAGAAACAAATAACCAAGAAATACTTAAAATATATACAACCATTTATCCGCTTTTAGACTTTTCTGAAAAAATCGGCGGAGAGTTTGTGGAAGTTGAAAACATTGTCCCGACAGGTGCAGACGCCCATTCTTTTGAACCAACAAATAAAACAATGATAAAAATAGCTGAAGGTGACATGTTTATTTATTTAGGAACTGGGATAGAAGGATTTACAGATGCTGTAATCAACGCAATGAAGAATGAAGATACGAAAATTATTAACTCCTCCGAAGGAGTCCGTCTAATAAGTTCATCTGAATCTTTAAATGAAACTGAAAGTGAAGAAGAGGAAGAGGAACATGCAGATGAAAATGAAGGTGACAATGTTCCCCATGTATGGCTTGATCCACAGAGGTCAATTCAACTAGCAGAGAATATTAAAAATGCCTTAGTTGAGATGAAACCAGAACAAAAAGAGTATTTTGAAGAGAATTTTAATCTACTGAAGAAAGATCTAGAACAACTTGATTTATCTTTCAAATCGATGGTTGAACAGTCTCCTAATAAGACATTTATTGTTTCTCATTCTGCTTATGGATATTGGCAAGATGCTTACGGATTAGAACAAGTTGGTATCAGTGGTCTTTCACCAAGCAATGAACCATCACAAAAAAGTTTAGAGGGAATTATTAAAGTTGCTGAAAATCGAGATATAAAGTATGTTTTATTCGAACAAAATGTAGAAAATCGAGTTGCAGAGGTAATAAAACGAGAAATCGGTGCGGATACATTAACGCTTCACAATTTAGAATCACTGACTGAAGAAGATGTCAAAAATAACGAAGATTATATTTCAGTTATGGAAAAGAATATTGAAACGATTAGACAGGTATTGAAATAAACTTCTTAGTATATTATTACTAATAACCAATTAAATCTAATTTAGCTCATGTAACTTGAATTAAACATAGAAAAAAGACCAGTTGAATAATGTACTGGTCTTTTTTCTTTCTTTTTTACTTAAGAAAAATGATTCATCAATTTTCCTTTCCGGCCCATTTATATCCGACTCCCCATATGGTAAGTAAATGATTCTCAATTGGAAAGCCTGCTTTCCTTAATTTTTCTCGTAAGTTCCTTACATGCGAGTCTATTGTTCTGTCTTCTGTTAATACTTCAAAACCCCAAATAGTATTGATTAAATGCTCACGGCTAAATACTTTTTCTTGATTAGTTAACAACAAACTTAGAATTCCAAACTCTTTTGGTGTAAGTGAGATTTCTGTATCATAATATTGAAGTACATATGAGTCACGATCTAAAATCAGGCCTTTAAATGAGATTTTACCATTTTCACTCGTTTGTCTGCGTAATATAGCTTCAATTCTAGCAGTCAATTCATCCTCATCAAAAGGTTTAGAAATATAGTCATCAGCTCCAGACTTTAAACCCTTTACAATATCCGATTTTTCACTCATCGCAGTTAGCATGATTATAGGGATACTCCAATACTTTCGAATTTCTTTACAAGCCTCCCAACCATCCATCTCAGGCATCATAATATCCAATAAAATTAAGTCCACCGGATTAGACTCCAAATACTGGATTGCAGCTTTTGCAGATGTCATTTTGATACACTTATATCCTTCAGGTGTCAAATATAAAGATAATAAGTCTAACATCATCAATTCATCATCAACTAATAAAATGGTTTTCATTTCCCTTTGCTCCTTTGAAATATGTGAGAATTATTAACTTATTAACCTTATTTAAATTCCTTTCAAAAGAGTATACACTTTAAATTTGATAAATTTGTGCAGATTATACATAAACATAGATATTCTCATATTAGAAATTCACTTAGCTAACCATGTTACTTAATCTCTAATTACATAACATACAAAAGATAACTAGTAAAATAATCCAGTTAAAATTATTAATTCATCTGCACACTTTCTTCAAAATATTATGGCATACTTATTTTATGTCTTATGCATTTTAAGACAAGAAAAAGAACCTAAACCATAATGATGAAAGTAAGAGTAGGGGAAAAAGGAAAAATTGTATTGGCATTGGGGTATTATTCATATATTTATATTCTTACTTATACTAGTAATAAGTAAACATCAAATAACCTAATAATAAAAAATCCCCCTAAAAAAATTTAGAAGTAGATAACGAATATTTGTGAGTGGAGAATTTGTATAGGTATAGATCAAAGGTTAATATTTTTTTCGTGTAATGAATATCATTTTTTATATTATTCGAACTATAAATTAACCCATCGGATCAAGGAGGATATTATTATATGTTTCAAAGAAAACTAGAGTTATTTTCATTTAAAATATTGAAGCTATATTTTATAGCAGTAGTCTTATTATGGTTAAAAACTTATTTTGTCTATCTCAGAGAATTTAACTTAGGTGTAAGCAATGGAATGCAGCAATTTCTGCTGTTGTTAAATCCAATTAGTTCAGCAGTTATATTTTTAGGTATCTCTTTGTTCTTTAAAGGTCGAAAACAGCAATGGATACTATTGTCCATTAATGCTTTTTTATCCTTTTTATTATATGCGAACGTAGCTTATTATCGGTTCTTTAGTGATTTCATTACCGTACCAGTATTGTTCCAGACCCAAAATTTTGGAGATCTCGGAGGAAGTGTAGGGGCACTTCTTCACCCTTATGATATTTTTTACTTTACAGACACTATAATCCTACTATTACTCATAATTATGAAGAAGGTTGAACCTATAAAAGCACTTCCAAGACGATCTTTGACTGCAGTGTTTATTACAGGATTTATCATTTTAACATCAAATATAGCACTTGCAGAATTGGACCGCCCACAGTTACTAACACGTACTTTTGATAGAAACTACTTAGTAAAATATCTAGGGGCTTATAATTTTACCATATATGATATTATTCAAAATTCCCGGTCCTCTGCACAAAGAGTATTGGCAGACAGTAACGATATAACAACAGTAGAGAATTACACCAATGCTAATTATACAAGCCCAAAGCCTGAATATTTTGGGTCTGCTAAGGGTATGAATGTGATTTATATTTCTATGGAGTCATTCCAAAACTTCCTAATTGACTATAAATTAAATGGTGAAGAGGTAACACCGTTCCTAAATTCTTTGACAAGAGATCCAAATACGATATATTTTAAAAACTTTTTCCATCAAACGGCCCAGGGGAAAACATCTGATGCAGAATTTTTAATGGAAAATTCTTTATATCCTATTCCCCAAGGATCCGTATTTACAACTAAAGCACAAAATACGTACCAAGGTTTACCAGCTATCCTTAAAGACAAAGGATACTATTCTGCAGTATTTCATGGGAATTATAAGACGTTTTGGAATAGAGAAGCAATGTACAAGTCTTTAGGATACGATATGTTCTATGATGCAACGTATTATAATATGGTAGAGGAGAATGTGTTAAATTACGGGTTAGAAGATAAACCATTTTTAAAAGAAACCATTCCATATTTAACAAGTTTGCCACAGCCATTTTATACTAAACTAATTACCTTATCTAACCATTTTCCATATCCATTAGATGAAGAGGATCAATCGATTGAACCAGCTAACACAGGTGACAAAACAGTTGATAGATATTTTCAAACAGCACGTTATCTTGACGAGGCATTAAAACAATTTTTTGAAGATCTAAATACATCAGGCTTAAGTAAGAATACAATGGTTGTCATGTATGGGGACCATTATGGAAATTCGGAGAATCGCAAGAATGCTATGTCAAAAGTTATTGGCAAAGAGGTAACTGATTTTGAACAAGCTCAATTACAAAGGGTTCCTCTATTCATTTATGCACCAGGTTTAAAAGGGTTTATGAGTGACACTTATGGTGGTCAGATTGATGTCCGGCCAACGGTCCTACACCTTTTAGGAATTGATACTAAACATCAAGTATCATTTGGGGATGATTTACTCTCCAAAGAAAGAGATGGAATTGTTAGCTTTAGAAACGGAGACTTTATCACAGAAGAAGTAACATCTATTAAAGGGAAAATTTATGATAACCTTACTGGACTAGAAGTACAAGATAAAACCATATATCAGAAATATAGTGAGATTGTAAAAGGTGAATTGGAAATGTCCGATAAAGTTGTATATGGAGACTTACTTCGTTTTCACGAACTAGACTCCATTAAAAAGACGGACCCTTCTACACTAGATTACTCAAAGGCTATCCATTTAAATGAAGAATCCTTGCAAGATGAGGAAAAAGATGAGGAAGAAGAATAGGAAATTAAGGTTTCAATTAGTATCCTAGCAGAAAAACTACTACCCCGCTTTTAAACTATTGATTTAGAAGCGGGGTATAGTTTTAAAATTTATTTATTTTTTGGTAAATATCAAGAAAGTAGGATGACAGAATTGTATTTATTTAATCATTTATTAGGAAAAAAATGGTTTATCTGGGCTTTGTTTATTATTAATATATTGGGAACAGTTTATGGTTATATTTGGTACAAGTATCAACTAGTTGAAACCCCAGCTAAATTTATCATTTTTGTCCCTGACAGCCCAACTGCTAGTTTGTTCTTTGTATTTGTATTGGGAGCATTCCTTCTTAAAAGGAATTGGCCACTCTTTGAAGCGTTAGCCATAGTTACCCTGTTTAAGTATGGGGTATGGGCTGTTGTCATGAATATACTTACATTAAAAGTAACAGGCAACCTTCACTGGACAGGATATATGTTGATCGTTTCTCATGCTGCAATGGCCATACAAGGACTATTGTATGCGCCTTTTTATCGATTTAAATTATGGCACTTAGCTATTGCAGCTGTTTGGACGCTTCATAATGATGTGATAGACTATGTTTTCTCTATGATGCCATGGTATGGAGTATTAGGAAATTACATGCCTCAAATAGGTTATTTTACGTTTTGGTTAAGCGTTATATCAATTGCCATTGCTTATTTAGCTGGAAGGATTCAAAAGAAAGAATTATCACTATAGTACCTTATTAATAAGCATAAAGGCCAAGATCAAAATCTCGATCTTGGCTTTTTATTTTCATCAGGCATAAAAAACAAGTATTGTTTTCTAGTTAACAAATAAAGGCATAGGTGAAGGAGGCATCCAAATGTCATCCAATAGACAGATTTGAAAAGAAACTGTAATAAAATTATCAGCGAATTCGACAAAAACAGATGATAAAATTTAAACAAGGGCAATAAAACGACAAGATAACCGAATAATTAACATATTTCCCTATAATGTTTGAATATTGATTAAATGAAATTTAATAGTTAAAGGTGAGAAAAAAGGTGAAAAATACAATATTATCAGTTTCGGTCCTATCTTTAATAAGTTTGGGCGTGACATTATCTGAATCTCCAATAAAAGCACTTGCTGAGACTACGAAAATAGAAGATTTAAAGGAAGAGAAGGGTGAAATAGATAGCAAACAAAATTCAGTTGAATCAGAAATAGATGAAACCGAAGAGAAAGTTAACAGTCTAAAGAGTGAACAAGCAAAATTGGATGCTGAAATAAAGGAATTAGACTCATCCATTACAAAAGCTGAAGAACAAATGCTTGCAAAACAGAAGGAGATAAGTGAAACCGAAACTCAAATTGCAGCATTGAAAGAGGAAATAAAGGTACTTGAAGAGAGAATAGCAAAGCGTAACGAACTTCTCAAAAATCGTGCCCGTTCTTTTCAAGAGAACGGTAGTATGATTAGCTATATTGATGTGCTAACAGGAGCTAGGGATTTCAGCGAGTTTATCGATCGAGTAGAACTAGTTGCAACTTTAATGGAAGCTGACAGAGATATCCTACGTGAACATAAAGCAGATAAAGATCAGTTGGAAACCTCAAAAAGGGACTTAGAAAAAAAAGCAGAAAGCCTCCAAGTGATGCTTAAAGAAATAGAAACATTGAAGCAAAACTTAAATACTCAAAAAGAGGAAAAAGATAAGTTAATGGCTTCCTTACAACTTGAAGAAGAAGAACTTGAAAATTATAAAATGAATCTTGAGGAAGAAGCACAGTTATTATCTTCTCAAGAATCCGCTATCCAAAAAGCTATTGAATTAGAGAAAAAGAATCAAGCAGCAAAACAAGCTCAAAATGCTGTAAGTAGCGGTGGTGGTACTTCTGCTTCAGCACCTGCTACTTCCGCACCTTCAGTTTCAGCTCCTCCTGTTTCAAATGGATCTTTTACGAGACCAACCAGCGGAGTTTTGACTTCAGGATTTGGTTCAAGATGGGGAGCTAATCATTTTGGTGTGGATATTGCACAAAAAGGCACAGTACCGGTTGTATCAGCAGCGGACGGAGTTGTAATGAATTCGTACTACTCATCGAGCTATGGTAATGTTGTTTTTATCTCCCATTCTATTGAAGGACAAGTATACACCACCGTATATGCTCATATGAGTAGTAGATTAGTAAGTACAGGTCAAACTGTCTCGAAGGGTCAACAAATCGGTTACCAAGGAAATACAGGCCAGTCTTTTGGACAACACTTACATTTCGAGCTCCATAAAGGATCCTGGAATGCAGGAAAAACAAATGCTATAAACCCTATTGGTATTGTTCCTCTATAAAATATTTTTGCCAACAATATCTACAGGATCCATAGGGAAAAGAACAGCTTAGTGATATTTCGCTAAGCTGTTGTCTTTATCGCTTTTTGTAAGGGACGGTCTTCTTACAAACAATATAAGAAACTTATCCAATCTATTAAGTTAGTAGATTAGTATATTTATCTAAAATATATTGATTACCATATGTTTTTAGTGAATTACATTGTTACATTTGATCATTTACAAACAGACGCACATATAGGAGCATTCCTGTTAGAAGGATTTTCGGGGACTTGAACAAAAAAGAGCCCTCTTGGTATGATACGGGGTGTCAAATCGTGTACCGAAATGACCCCTAACTTAGTAAACCAAGGAGGACTCCATATGAATTTTAAACAAAACCAGAAGATAAATCAAGTCACCGAAAAAACACTTGTTGTTGGAATCGACATTGCCAAACGTACACATTACGCATGCTTTGTGGATGATCGTGGACGGGTGCTCCGAAAGTCATTCTCTGTTTCTCAATCTCGAGATGGGTTTGAGCTTTTCTATCAATGTGTTCTAAGTGAAATGAAAGAACAAGAGAAAACGGAAGTTATCGTCGGGATTGAACCTACTGGCCATTACTGGCTCAATTTAGCCTATTTTCTAGAAGAACGAGGCATCCCCCTAGTTATGGCCAACCCTATGCACGTCAAGCGATCAAAAGAGTTAGACGACAATCTACCAACCAAACATGATCGTAAAGATGCGCTAGTAATCGCTCGTCTTATAAAAGATGGACGCTTCAGTTATCCACGTATATTGAAAGACATGGAAGCCGAACTCCGTGTGGGCGCAACCTTTAGAAGTAAGTTGACAGAGGAACTTGGAGCTGTCAAAAATATGATGATTCGCTGGTTAGATCGCTATTTTCCTGAGTTTACCCAGGTGTTTCCGTCATTCGGAAAAATGGCTATGGCTGTACTTGAATGTACCCCATTTCCAAGTGATCTTCATCAGAAACAACCCGATGAAGTTTTAACTCTTTATCGTCAGGTTGAGGGACTCAAATCCCCCCAGAGACCGAAAGCAATGCGTCTCATTGAAGTCGCTGCTAACTCCATAGGAGTAACAGAGGGACGTGAGATGGCCCGTATTGAAATCGCCACACTCGTTCGCCGTTACCACCAGTTGGAACAAGATATTGAAAGTATTACACAGCACTTAGTTGAACTTACACAAACATCCGTAGAGTACGAATGGCTCTCAACGGTTCAAGCACTTGGAGATATCACAATTGTCGATTTATTAGCTGAAATCGGTAGCTTTTCACACTATAGAGATCCACGCCAAATCATTAAACTTGCGGGACTAACATTACGTGAAAATTCCTCTGGGCAGCATAAAGGACAAAAACGCATTTCCAAAAGAGGCAGAAGAAGGCTTCGCGCCCTCCTTTTCCGGGTAATGATGCCGATGATTCGCCATAATGAAGCCTTTAGAAAACTACATGAGTATTACACAAGCCGTAAGGATAATCCGTTACGCAAGAAGCAATCTATCGTGGTACTATGCGGAAAACTATTAAAAGTGTTACATGGAATATGTACAAAGCACAAAGCGTTTGACGCTCAGCGAATGATGAAGGATATTCCTAGTCTCGCAGAGGCTATGTAAAGTTCTACATCCCCTTAACAGACCTAGACAACAGGATGACACGGAGAAGCTGGCAATATTTTTTCCATTCGACCTTGAGTCCCTATAGGAGCTTCGCTAGCCTCTGCCTTATGACTAGACCGAACGAAGGAATGTAGGCACATTGATGCCCAGAGACATGGGAGGGTACGTCATCATAAGCTACGCAGAGATCCATTGTGCATCACATAATTCTCCAACACTACTTACCACTATTATCCAGTAGTGACCGCGTAGCGTACCCATGTGTTGGGATAGATTAACATAATATAAAAATATTGTTAGGGAACGTGTCGAAAAATATTTTTTTGACACCCCACCAACGGGGTAAACCGTTGATAGATCAACATTTATAGAGGGAGGTAATTATGAAGAATCTAACAAAACTATTAATTGTCACAACTCTTACATTATCCCTATTTGGATTCAGTTCTCAATCTAATGCATCGACTATAACCACCTTGTTAAGAGAGGGGAAACACTATGGAGAATAGCTAATATGTATGGTATATCTGTGGCTGAACTAAAAAATATAAACAATAAGTCTAATGATTCCATAAAAGCTGGAGAAAAATTACTAATTCCAAATAAAACCGTTTCTATTGAAGATAAACAACTTATGGATCGTCTTGTATCTGCTGAAGCTAAAGGAGAACCATACGCAGGAAAAGTTACTGTAGCAACCGTTATTCTTAACAGAGTGGATAGCAAAAGCTTCCCAAATACAATAAAAGAGGTTATATATCAAAGGGTAAATGGAAATTATGCTTTTACTCCAGTTAAGAATGGAACCATTAAACAACCGGCCGATAAATTATCTATTAAAGCTGTAGAAGAAGCTATAGCAAATAGAGCACAAGGAAAAGGATCATTATATTTTTATAATCCAAAAACGGCTACGAGCAAATGGATCCTTTCTCGTGAAGTCACTGTAACTATTGGTAATCATCGTTTTGCAAAATAGTTATCATAGTGTGTTAGCTACATAAAAAAGTCTTCTGAAGTCAACTTCGGAAGACCTTTTTTTATCTTACGAATAAGGTTTTGTTACCTATAATATAGGGCTAATTAGTTTACGTTTCTTAACTTGGTATTCTCATCTAAGATTATTTCACCCTCGCCAATTTGGAATAACTTTTGTTGCTTGATTTTATTCTTGTCAAACTTACTCTTACTAGCAACAAATGTCAGATTTTGAATACCTTTTTTATCTTCAAAAGAATATACGGATACATATGGGTAGACCGACTTTAATGTAGAATTCATCGACTTGATGAGTTCGTCTCCCTTTGTTTTTCCAATAGCATTCACAAGTAGGAGCCCATTTTCATCTAGTTTATCGCTTGTTAAAGTAAAAAATTCTTTTGAAATTAAGTGAAATGGAATTTGCTCTGTATTATTGTAAGCATCTAACACCATAACATCAAATTTATTTAGTTGCTTACTTAAAATTCTTCTACCATCACCGATTTCTACGCTGTCTCCTTCATAACCAAAGTATTCTCTACTTACCTCTAATACCTGCTTATCTATTTCTGCAACCTTTACCTTTTTTCCATTCTTCTCAAACTTTTGTGTCAGCGTGCCTATACCATGACCAATCATAAAGACGTTTTGGCTATCTGGTCTGAATGTCTCTGATATTTCCCATATACTTTTTGAATAGTCCAAGCTAAGTCGGTCAGGGTAATTTATCTCCATCAATCCTTGAATTGTGTCATCATCTCCGAAGTTCATGTATCGGAAAGGTCCCTTTTTCCCATCAAAGTATTCAGTCTGATAGACAACAATTTCATGATATAAACTAGTGTCCTGGTATAATATTTCACCAACCGGCTCATTTTTAGAGTCCAAAAAAAGCAGGAGTATAAAGAGAGCTGGTATTACAACTAATATAATTTCCAAGCGTGTTTTTGTCTCATAAAAAAATAATGAACTTATAAATACCATTAAAGCTAATATACCAATTACAGTATTAATATTTCCAACGGGAATTAACCAGAATGTAGTCACAATAGTTCCTAATACACTACCTACTGCAGAGAATGTATGGAGATTTCCAATAACTCTTCCAGTAGTATTATCACTGAGCCCAACCTTCATTAGGACAGTAACAATGATGCTGAAGATTAAATTAGGGAAAAGATATAAAACCGTTACCCCCAACGTTGTACCTACCTCATTGGGTAAAGGACTAAGGTAGGGAAATGTTATATCCTTAATGGTAGGTATAAGAGTTACTAACAGTATTCCTATTAAATTAAGGCTAAGTAATATTGTTTTATTAGAATTTCTGTCTGCTACAAATCCACCTATTGTATACCCCACTGAAGATCCTATTAAAAAGATTGAAATTACAATTCCCCAAGTATAAACTGTATTACCAAATGTAGGTGCAACAAATCTTGAAGCGGTCATTTCTAGTCCCATAATAACAAAACTGAATACGAATAAATTAAAATATACTTTTTTTTGCATTATTAACTCCATTCTTTTTTGATTTCTATAGTAGTTGTTAGTAAGGATCTCTAATCTGGAACCTGTAAAGAACAGATTGTTTAAGAAGTCACTATACAGTATTGAAAACTTCTAAATCTTATTCTTTTTTATATAAATAAATTATAAAATACCACTAAAATGTGAAGAAGTTATGCAGATTTTCTTATGTTTAAAAATTTTGACCTTAATATATACTTTGGCTATTTATATATCTATATAGTAACAACTATAGATAACCAGTAAATATGTAGCAATGTGTTTAGGTTTAATCTCCAAAAATGAGGAAAGCCGCCAAGAAATGGCAGCTTTTTAGTAAAATCTATATTAATTATAAAAATGTAACAAGTCCCCAACCACTAGCCAGAAATAATGTTATAAATGCTAATGAAAAACCAATCAGTTTCTTGTTTTCTCCTTTTTGGTTTTGTAAATATTCTTTATAGGTGATTTCTCCTTGGGCAAATTTCAATCCATTTTCACAAGGTTCAATGCTGTAAAGCTTACCAACTTGATCCTGAAGGATAACATTTTTAATAAGGGGTAATGATCCATCTTGAGTTTGCATTTTATCAAATTCTAAATTTCGATTTTTTAATTCTATACTGCTATTACCAACTAAATTTAGACGTACTGGATTATGTTTTGATTGTTGAATTATCTGTTTGGCCAGTCTATGCGATTGAAGTTCAATTTGATCATAGGAAAAACACATCTTTATCACCTCCTTATTATTATATTGTAGATTCACCATTTTGGGAACGACTATAAATTTTTCCCTTCTCCATACTTTATGCATAATTTTAAGTTACACTATTTTTAAATAACACTTATTTGATTCAGTATAAGTATCATTACTCTTCAGATGAGGAAGGTGAGTTTAACTATGTCAGCAAATATCAATGAAGTAATAATTAAACGATATAATAGAGTGGCAAAAATATATGATTACATGGATAAAATGATTAGAATAGAGTGGAGGCGGGACCTTTTGGACTTAGCTTCAAAAGAGGTATTAGAAGTTGGGGTAGGGACAGGTATTAACCTTCCACTATATCCAAAAGGAATATCATCATTAACTGGGGTGGATTTTAGCAGTGAGATGCTAAATATTGCCAAACAAAAGGCAGGGAGTATCAATCAATCTCACCCTACCATGTTTCTCGAGGCTGACATCCAAGACCTTCCTTTTGAAGACCATACATTTGATACTGTTGTTTCGACGTGTGTATTTTGTTCTGTCCCCGATCCTATAAAAGGGCTTAAAGAGATTAGAAGGGTATGCAAACCAGACGGGCAAATTCTAATGCTTGAACATATGAGGAGTGAGAACAAAATTATTGGTGCAATAATGGATCTATTAAATCCCCTTCCTGTAAAACTTTGGGGTGCAAACATTAACCGTGACACCATGAATAATATTGAGGCAGCCGGGTTATCAGTTATATCTGAAAAATACCTTATGGGAACAATCATGAGGAAACTTGTACTTACACCAAAGAAATAAGGATTTATTATAAAGAGTATTTACTTTTACTCGCATGTCCTATAACTATGGTTTTTGGTTAAAAGGTGTGTTTAGTGAAGGGGATTTTTATATGTCATATGTATTAATTCTCTCAAATAATAATAAAAAACCGTTAAAGGGAAATGAACCGCTATTCTTTTCATAAAGAACTCACCTCTTAATTTTCATAAATTAAGAGGTGAGTACAGGTGAGTATTCTTCTAAAACTACTATTCTTTAAAATAAATTTTCATACTCCTCAATTTTTCGTACAATAAAGCCTGCTTTATTTCCCATTTGTTCCTGTCCGATTAATTCAAATATCATAATAGAAAAGGCAAGAGTACAGCTATAGAGTTTCTAATTGCAAAGATACTGGGAACATGGAACCGGAAGAAACAGATAAGGACATGGACAATAAAGTCCTAAAAAATGATATTAGAATTGGAATTCATTTCTAAGCATATAAACGGCAAAAAGAATAGGTATGCTTTCTCTACTGCGGAGGTTAAGAAATGGTTGGGTTAGTAATTTATTTACTTGGCTTAAGGATTCTACTTATTACTCCTTGCCCATTCTTTCACCAGGAACAACAATGGTATATTCATACTTACGAATGTCTCCATTTGGCTCCTTTGCTTCAACTTTCATCAATAAAGAGCCCGCTCCATGTAGAATATTTCCTGTTATTTTAAACGTTCCTTCCTTTATTTTAAATGCATCATATTCTATATCATTTTCTGGAGGCATAGAAATATTTATTTTCACATTCTCCATATCGATTTCTTTCTTAAAATCTAGTGTTAACACATTCAGTCCTTCCTTTAAAGGAGATATATCAACTTTTAATTCCTGTTCGTACGAGCTTTTTAGTGGATATATCCCCCGTTCCGCCGCACTAGGAGTTGAAACAACTAAAATAGAAGCAAATAGTAGAAGAAATACGCCGTACAAAATTTCGATAATCCCCCGTCTATAAAATTTATTTACGAGAGCGGCGGCTAACTTTTGAAGTGTATTTCTCTGTAAAAATCCTATAAATACAATAAGTAGGGTTAATCCAATTTTAATGATTACAGCTTTTCCCCATTGACTTTTTATAAAACTTTCGAAGGAAAAAGATGGAACATACTGGATAGTCATGATAAAGCCGGTCAAGATGATAACAAGCAAACTCCAGAATGCCCATTTTGAGAAACTTGTTCCAACCTTTTTTAGTAGTTCTCCAAATTCATTTCTTTTGGCCATGGTGAGTAAAGCAAATAAACCTCCTAGCCATATAGAAGCGGCAACCAGATGCAAGATATTTACCATTATAGTTAAAAATCCACCGTATCGGGGATAAGAGGCATGTCCCATTACAAATGGACCCATAAGTAAAGCAATTCCAAAAGCGAGAAATTCTAGCTTCTTAACCATAAAGCCTAACAAAAGAAGAACGATTTGAACAACCGGAATCCAAATATACTGTAAAGAGAAAAACTCTAGCAAAGGGAGGTCTGCCATTTCTATTCTTTGCTGACGAATTAAAAAACTAGCTCCCATAGTGGTCATGAAGATTAATCCCAATGAAATTCGTTTCCATCGTTTATACTCTTTTACTTCCTTTGAAACCAGATGAATAAAAAAATTGGAACCAAACAGGATGGATAATCCTAGAAAGATAAACCAATAGCCAAACTGTTTTAAGTCCAAATCAGGAAACCAAGATGTTTGTATCATTGTCCCAATGCTGCCATCTTCAATAGATGTAAATTCATTGACTGCAAAATAGAAGACATCTACAATTTCTAATTGATTGCTTAGTTCCTCTTCACTTGAGCTTGCATACCAGGTGACTTGATATGTTCCGTCTTCAAGTGGTTCATCAAATTCAACAATTATGTGAGCTGGATCTTCAGGGTCTTTATAAGGCTCCTTTAGTTTTATTGATTGCTGAGTCCTATCAAAAACACCGATTGCTGTTAATTCTGCACTGTGGGTAAACCATAAATCAATCTTATTAGGTTTACCGTTCAATATCTGGCCATCAACCGGAGAATGTTTCACTAATTTTAAAGACTCTGGCTTCTTGGGCTCTTCTCTTAAAACTTTGAAACTAAACGTTTCTGTTAAGATATCGCCATCTAAAGCAATAACATTAATGTTTGCTGTGTATCTGTCAGCAGGTAAAGTATCTGGAACATTCCCGATAATATGGGTTGGATCTTTGGGATCGATATAAGCATTTTCAAACGCTACTCGGTTACCCGAAGACCCCATCAATGTTATTGTGTTTGAATGTAATACAACAGGGTCAAGAAACCAAACTTCAATGGTTTGAGGACTTTCTTTTAATACCTCTTCACCTTCCGGTAGCGTTTTAACTAGCGATGAGTGAGCTTGAGCAAAACTTTCTGGAAATATAGAGAATATGAAAATGAATAGGAGACTAACTTTTCCTATTTCCTTAATAAAAAAACTCACTATATAGAACTCCTTTCAATAACAAAAAAGAAACAAGAAATAGCATCTATTACTCTTGCTCTTTACGAGTTTAGTACTCCAATAAGAGTATTACTTATAAAAAACTTTATCAGGAACGTAATCCTTTAAGCTTTCTATCTTTGCCCACTTAAAAAAGACATAACCAATAATTGAGCCAAACATAATCTCCTGAATAACTTTCATAATTACCCCACCTAACTGTTGATCATCTAATGGAGGTAACGCTTCAAAAAGCTGTGGTGCATTAGCATATGTCGTATACATAGGACTATCCGCAAAGATAATTAGAGCACATGCTGGCGTGAGTAAAACTCCAGCCCCAAATAGATAAGCAATTTTCTTGAGAGCTGATAAAGATTCTAAGCTTTTTGTTGGAGGTACAACTGGTAGCCACATGAAAAATGCTGTAATGGTCAAAATTATGTGAGTAATATTATGCAGTATAGTATTTGAAACTAATACATCAAATATCACCGGAATATGATAGAACGAAAATAAAACATTAAATAATAATAGAGAAATGAGGGGCTTCCTTAGGATTATAAATATCTTATATTTTTTAACAAAGTTGATAATCGGTGTAACCATTTGTTCTGACAAGCCTAGTAAAACCAAAGGGGGCATAACAATATAAATGAGTGATTGTTCAAGCATGTGAGCACTAAATTGATATTTGTCACCTAAAATATGTAGAGGACTTCCTAATGCGAGAAATATAATCATTAATCCGCAAAAGAACGTTACTTTCCCTAAACCATTAACAAAAATTTCTTTGCTTTTTCGTATTTTAAAAAGATAGATTCTAAGGATTAATAGGATTGAAATAAAAAGTAAGGGGTTCCAAAGTTCAAAAAAAGTATAACTAGAAAGTTCAAGGTGCTGGTCTTCTATACCTGAAGCATATACACCTCTCGGAAGATATGAGATGAAAAATACGATTAAAATTATGATTCCTTTCATGAAGGTCATAGGAAAACCTCTCTTCGTTAAATTTTTTTACAAAGTAATACTATCATATAAATTTGTTGAAAATGTGAAGAAACACATAAGTAAAGGTACATCCTCTAGTGAAACCAATTGTTTCTATAGTTTAAGTAGTAATTAATTAGTCTTTTGTATTAGTTTTGGCAAAGTTAGTCCTCTGTACCTCTATACCCCCATCTTGGCTTACCATGACAGCATCGGCAACTTCCTCTTCCTATACAATATTGACACCCACGAATACCAAATAGTTATTTAATAAGCAGTTCACATAGAAATAAATTATTTAACATTCAAACATCTAATTGACCAAAAGAAAAGTTTTACATATACTAATATACAAATAAACGTTTGAATAAGGGGTGTAGTGATGAAACACGATGATGTTTGTGAAATATCCTGTGTGGATGGAGAAAAAGTACAAAAAGTGAAGGAATCAGTCTCCAACCAAAACACTATCGCTGTTGCACAAATATTTAAGGCTCTTGCAGATGACACAAGGATTAAAATTGCTTGAGCGAAACCGCGACAAAATCGCAGAAAAATATAACAATTTACAAAGGCAAATAGCTCAAATTAACTAATAAATAGTTGCTTAAATTTAAATACTATATTATTCCTCACTAGTGTTGCATAAATAGTGTCATAATTTTCAGTTTACTCACCTTCCCTGTTTAGAGGCAAAAAAGTAAATACCCAATCAAAGGTGGCCCTATCCATTTGGAAATTTATTTACAATTAGACTTTTGCAACGACGACAATTTGCATATTTAAGGGATGGCTTTTCCTTCAATCTTTCGAAGCCAAACATTCGCTGGTTTCCACAATGCAGCCCTTAGATAACGGCTAATCTGTAAGGTTTTTCGCTTGCTTCTGGTCTCGATTTGTACGAGAACATGTAGGCAAAAAACAATTAGTGCGATAAATACTTGATTTTGAATCGCCCATTCGCTTTGACCGTAGAACTTTTTGATGCTGAGATGTTGTTTGATCCATTTAAAAAACAGCTCAATGGCCCACCGTGATTTATACATTTCTGAAATTTCTTCGGCGCTTAAATCAAAACGATTTGTAATTAAATGAAGTTCATTTCCTTTTGAGTCAATCACTTTTAGAAGCCGAAAGTAATTTTCAGCACGGTTTTGAGTCGTACCTATCAACACCATTTGGTCTGATAAAACAGCTGTATCCTTGGGTAGCTTAAAATCGTATACGTTCCGTATGACTGCATTTTTGCGTAGCCGTGAAAGAAAGAAGTAGCTATCATCAGTCATGCGATCAAAGCGCTCGTAGTCTAGATAACCACGGTCAAACACATACATGCATTCCTTGTCATCCACCATGATTTCAAGCTGACCACGGTCATGTTCTTTTGCCGTTGTCATAACGGCCTTTTCAGGATAGGATATACCCTTTTCCATAAACACAAGGCGCAAATGTAACTTTACACCTGCTTTTGTTTTGCGGAATTTAGCCCATTTATGATTGGTCAAATTAAGTGGCAATGTGCTTGAATCAATGATTTTTAACGGCATCACGAGTTTCGTGTAATGCGTTTTGGCATGAATTTGTGACACTAAATCAAGGAAAAGCCTTTGAAATAGATCAGGGTTTATGCCGTTTAACCGCCGTGACAACTGAGAAATACTAATAGAATCAAGGTCTATCCCTTTTTGAAGCTGGTCATCGAAAAGACAATCACCCAGCGCATGCAGACTTTCAATTTCTTGTAGCTGCGCAAAAAGTAGTAATTTTAGAAATGACTCTGTCGTTAATTTTTTCGTATAGTAATCTAATTTCATCGTTTTCACGTTTTCTTCAAATAATTGAAGATTTATAGGTGAAAACCATTGTCCAAATGAAGTTTTTCGTGTAATCTGGTCCATGTGATGGTCCTTTTTTAGTGGATTTGGACGGGTTACCACCTGACTAATCCATTATAAAGGACTTTTTCTTTGCACAAAATAATAATATTGAACCACTAGTGTTGCATAAATAATTTCGTAATTTTCAGTTTAATTATATTCTCTATTTAGAGCCAAAAAAGTAAATACCCAA
This sequence comes from Robertmurraya sp. FSL R5-0851, assembly GCF_038002965.1. Lineage (NCBI taxonomy): Bacteria > Bacillati > Bacillota > Bacilli > Caryophanales > Bacillaceae > Robertmurraya > Robertmurraya sp. FSL R5-0851. The sequence goes on from NZ_JBBOOE010000002.1 coordinate 230,951, forward strand.
CAAAGGTGGCTCCATCCATTTGGAAATTTATTTACAATTAGACCTGTGTGACGACGACAACTTTCTTATCAAGGAATGGCTTTTCCTTCAATTTTTCGGAGCCAAATATGGGCTGGTTTCCAAAGGGCAGCCCGTAGATAACGGCTAATTTTTAAGGTTTTTCGCTTACTATTTGTCTCAAGTTGAACAAGAACATGTAGGCAAAAAACGATAAGTGCGATAAACACTTGATTTTGAATGGCCCATTCGCTTTGTCCGTAGAACTTTTTGATGCTAAGGTGCTGTTTGATCCATTTAAAAAACAACTCAATGGCCCACCTTGATTTATACATCTCTGAAATTTCTTCAGCGTTCAAATCAAAGCGATTGGTGATTAAATGGAGTTCATTTCCTTTGGAATCAAGCACTTTTAGAAGGCGAAAGTAATTTTCAGCACGGTTTTGGGTTGTACCAATCAGGACCATTTGATCTGATAAAACAGCGGAATCCTCGGGTAGTTTAAAATCATAAACCTCCCGTATAACGGCGTTTTTTCTTAGCCTTGATAGAAAAAAGTAACCGCCATCTGTCATGCGATCAAAGCGCTCGTAGTCTAGATAGCCACGGTCAAACACATACATGCATTCCTTGTCATCGACCATGATTTCAAGTTGACCACGATCATGTTCGTTTGCCGTTGTTATGACTGCTTTTTCTGGATAGGACGCACCTTTTTCCATAAACACAAGGCGTAGATGCAACTTCACACCGGCTTTTGTCTTACGGAACTTTGCCCATTTATGATTGGTCAAATTAAGTGGCAATGTGCTTGAATCAATGATTTTTAACGGCATGACCAGTTTCGTATAGTGTGTCTTGGCATGAATTTGTACGACCAAATCAAGGAAAAGCCTTTGAAATAGATCTGGGTTCATGCCATTTAATCGCCGTGACAGCTGAGAAATACTGATCGAATCAAGGTCAATCCCTTTTTGAAGTTGGTCATCGAATAGACAATCACCTAGCGCATGCAGGCTTTCGATTTCTTCTAGCTGGGCAAAAAGTAGTAATTTTAGGAAAGACTCTGTCGTTAATTTTTTCGTATAGTAATCTAATTTCATCGTTTTCACCTGTTCTTCAAATAATTGAATATTAATTGGTGAAAACCATTGTCCAAATGAAGTTTTTCGTGTAATCTTGTCCATGAGATGTGTCCTTTTTAGTGGATTTGGACGGGTTACCACCTGACTTATCCATTATAAAGGACTTTTTCTTTGCACAATATAATAAAGTTGAACATTTTGAGTATTTTTAATAGTGAAATTAAATTAATGCAACACTAGTGATTATTCCTAATAGCTAAAATCTATAATACATATTAGAAGTTATGAATTTGTTTACTAGAAGTAATTAAAATATGCTTTATATTATTTGTAATATTGATGTGGCAGATAATCTTTAAGTCATTGATAACATCACATCTACAACATTTTGATCATTATTGAACTCACTACTCCTCTAGAAAAAGGGGACCATAGTGGGTTTTCTATATTTTGAAATAACCCTAAATCTATAATAAGAATAAGAATTAAACTACAATAGATTTTAGTCTAATCCGCGAATACTCACTAATTAGCCTAAATTATACATTATATGACACCTTCCGCTATTTTATTCTCATATTCCTTGAAAATTGTTTGAATTTAGTATAAAGTTTATATATACATCACACAATAAACCTGTTTAACATGGTATTAGAGGTGATTGTATGTGCAATAAGGAGGAAGACAACGAAATGGCTATAGATTTAACATATACTGAAAAGGAGCTGAAAGAAATGCAAAAAAACGCACGAAAAAAGAAAATTTTAGCTCTTGTAAATAAAGCATGTGATCGTAACGATGAAGCTCTTAGAAAGTTGAGTAAGAATTGAACTTTGAATATTTAACATATGAAGATTTATTAGCAATACATGATCTTGCACTAGAACGATACGGTGGTTTGGCAGGTTATGAAAAGGGTTGTGTAGAAGCAAAGGCTGCAATGCCACAAGAAGGGTTCGGCGATTTCGAATATTATCCTAGATTGTTTCTAAAAGCTGCAGTTTATATGTATTTCATTACTATTAATCATTGTTTTAAAGATGGAAACAAAAGAACTGGTTATTTAGCAGCTAGTACTTTTTTGAATTTGAATGGTTATAAAATTACCGTTTCAAATGAAGAGTTATTTAATAGATGTATAGAGATTGCTGACAAAAACTCTAGACCTTTACTAGAAGATGTTGAAATTTGGTTGGAAAAACATTCTGAGATTTATTATTACCAAGATGACCTTGATTAATGATTACTTATTTGTCTATATAGAGAGATAAGTAATCATTTTTTAATGCAAACTTTATGAATATGACTAAAATAGTTATTTATTAGCCACCACTATGTTTTGAAGAATTTTTTCTTTAAAGGTAACAGAGGACGTCAAAATGAAGAGTGCTTTTAGATATAAATTAATAATTCAACTATTCGTATAACACCAATTAACACTAATTACCGATTTAGTCTAAACCGCCTTAACCTATTGATATCAATGGGTTTTGGGCGTTTTTTTATGTGCTTAGGTTGTTCGCAAAATTTCTATTAACACTAATCGAACTTACCAAACATCCTTATTCAAGATATGGGGCAGCATTCCTGTAATGAATGAAAATGAGGTTTGAACAAAAAAATAACCTCTTGGTAGAATGAGAGAGTCCTAAAGCCGGCTAGCAAAAAGGACGAACTCAATTAACACCAGGAGGTCTTAAAATGAATTATAACCAAAATGAAAAGATTGCTCAAATCACTTCTCAAACTCTTATTATAGGTGTTGATATTGCCAAGTACAAGCATGTCGCACGTGCACAGGACTATAGAGGAATGGAGTTTGGTTCCCCGTGTTATTTTGATAATACCAAGCCAGGATTTGAACTGTTTCTCAATTGGATCAATCAATTAAAGCTAGAACAACAGATGCAAAAAGTGATAGTAGGAATGGAACCTACTGGCCACTATTGGCTAAACCTAGCACATATACAAAAAGAGAATGATATAAAGTTTGTCGCTGTGAACCCGATACATGTTAAGAGGAGTAAGGAACTTGACGATAATTCACCGACTAAAAACGATGTGAAAGACGCTAAGTCATCGCTCAGTTGGTCAAGGACGGGAGATATGCTGAACCAACGATTCCACAAGGTGTTTATGCAGAACTCCGCGTGGCGAAAAAAATACGTGATCTCCTAACTGATGACCTTCAAACGGTGCAAGGCCAGATTCACAACTGGCTAGATCGGTATTTTCCTGAGTTTTTAACCGTCTTTAAGAGTTGGGAAGGGAAAGCAGCCTTACAGTTTTTAAGGCTAGGAGCCTTACCACATGAACTGACTGATTTCACTAATCAGTTCTTATTGGAACATTTACGAAAGGCAGTTAGTCGGAGTGTGGGACTAAACAAAATACTAGAGTTAAAACAAGCAGCAAAAGAGTCCATCGGACTTCGCCAAGGTGCTGGTATGGCTAAATTAGAACTAGCAACTCTGCTTGATAAGTATGACTAGATACAAAAGAAGTTCGTAGAACTAGATGATAAGATAGATAACCTAATTGAACATATTCCTGGTGTTCAACAAATGTTAGCTATTAAGGGAGTAGGCAGAGATACGGTTGCCGGCTTCTTTGCGGAAGTAGGAAATCTTCAAGATTATTCTCACCCTAGACAAATCATAAAGCTAGCTGGACTGAGCTTGAAGGAGAACACCTCTGGCAAACATAAAGGACAAACAAAAATCACCAAACGAGGTAGGAAGAAGCTAAGGGCTCTCCTTTTCAGGGTTTGTATGATTATGGTTGCGAAGAATTCGGCTTTTAAAGCGTTGCATGCCTATTACACGCAGCGTCCGGATAATCCTCTAAAGAAAATGCAGTCTTTGATAGCCTTGTGCAATAAGTTAATACGTATATTATTTGCCATTGGTAAAAAACAATTTGAGTTTAGTGAAGAGCGAATGTTAAAGGATATCCCTCATATGAGAGTAAACGTAGAAGTTGAAAAAACAGCTTAAATCAGTAGGACCAGTATAGTAGAAAAGAGTTTTAGGTGTTAGAAGTCTCGTACATTTGAAGCACGGATTAGTCAGCAAAGCAATAAAACTTCGGGCAAGGACCCTGTGGGGCAGCATGACTGACATCCACCTCATGGAAAGGTTGGACGAAGGAATTTGAGAGCGAAGACTCTGTGAGGCATGGGAGGGTTGACCTCCATAAGATATGTGGATATCCACCAGTGCGATCATATTTTTACTCATCCACCATTTTTTTGTAAGTGCGTGGCTGATGAGCTATCAGTCTTTTTACTCCAAAGCTCCAAATTTATCCTTACGAGATAAATCCAACCATAGTATCGAGCTTAAACTCTAAAATTACAATTTATAAAATACTGAGAATACTGGAGAAAACGTGAGTTTTCACTTTGTTTATTGAGGGAGGTTTATGGAATAGGAACTATTCTTATTAGTAAAATCGTTGGTAATTGCATTAGGTATAAATAGAGAAGGATTTCTTCGGGAATGATATACACAAACAAATTGAAAGGTCGATGTTATTGAAGAAAAAGCAAATGTTTTCTCTAACTATGATAGTCATTCCTTGGCTTTCTGTTTTGTTTATGGACAAGAAATCATTCTTAAGGTATTTACCTGTTGCAAGTTTTGTTAATCTATTTATAAGTGTCTTTAGTGTCATCAGCAATAAGAAAAGATGGTGGAAAAATAAAAACCCATTCTCCCCAGGGAATGTAGATTTCTCATACATATTAGGGCCATACTTTGTAGCAACATTATGGATATTTAAATTTACTTATGGTAATTTCCCGAAATATTTGATTGTTAATGTAATGCTAAATATCTTTAATGCTTTTCCTATGGCTACTGTGTGGGAAAAGGTGGGTGCATTTAAATTTAAAAAAATCACTCATACTAGCTGGTACTTTATTTGTATATTGCTATCAATTATTATCTACGGATATCAATATGTCATCGAAAAAACGATTGTAAATGAGAGTAGACTAAAATTATAGTTATAAAATATATCGCTTACGCTAGCTACTGTTAAAAGGGTGTTGATCCAGAGGTGGATTAATGCCTATTTCTGTTGAATTTCTTTGTTGTATAAAAGAAGCAGTTTTACTCAAGAGGAATAGCAAAAAAATAAAGACATAAAACAAAGTTACGCTTTGTAGATATTTTCTTCTAGATTCAACATTTAAACCACTTATTGACAACGAGAAAAAGTGGATATATATTTGTCTAAGAAAAAATTAAATGAAATGCCTAATCTAAATTGAGCGGGGGAACCAATCTTTTGGGGTGAATCTACGTTTAGTAGAAGGAGACTCTCAACTCCTAATCCGTCAGCTAACCTCGTAGGCGAATTGAGGGTGGAATGTATTTAATGATACGGGCCATTCTATTTTTTAGAATGGTCTTTTTTATTTTCTGGAAAGGACGGAGACAAATGAAGCAAATAGCCGTACTAGGATTGGGTAGATTTGGAGGGAGTTTAGTTAAAGAATTTAATGAATTAGGAATTGATACAATGGCAGTAGACAAAAGCATAGACAAAGTAAATGAATTTGCTTCTTATGCCACTCATGCTATCCAAGCAAATACTCTTGATGAACCTACTCTGAAGCATTTAGGTATTAGAAATTTTGATTTAGTGGTTGTCTCATTCGGAGACGATATTGAAGCAAGTATCTTAACTACCCTCCATTTAAAAGAGCTGGGAGTTAAGCAAGTGTGGGCAAAGGCTCAAAATGACTATCATCATAAAGTTTTAGATAAAATTGGTGCGGATCGAATTATTCACCCAGAAAGGGACATGGCCAAACGGGTAGCCCATTATATCGCATCCGAAAAAATTATTGATTATATTGAACTTTCTAAGGACCATAGTATCGTTGAAATAGTAGCATCCGATAAATTACATAATCAAACTTTACTTGAACTCGATGTTAGAGCAAAATATGGGTGCAGTGTGGTTGCTGTTCAGCGCGGGGAGGACGTAATTGTTGCACCAGTAGCGGAAGAGGTATTACAAAAAGGAGATGTTTTGATTGTGATAGGACATAATTCCGATTTAAACCGTTTTGAAGAAAAAGGTGTGTAACATGAAAAATAAATTTATAAACGTAAATCCGTCGCAATTATTGGTTTTGGTTTTTGCTATTTCTATACTATTGGGTACAATTCTTCTTAAACTTCCTTTTGCAACGACAACTACTGTTAGTTGGCTGGATGCACTTTTTACAGCTACATCAGCCATGACAGTTACAGGCCTTGTAGTTGTTGATACAGAAACAGCCTATACTCTTTTTGGTGAGATCGTCATTGCTTCTTTAATTCAGTTAGGGGGATTAGGGATCATGTCCTTTGCTGTCCTTATCTACTTGGTTCTTGGAAGGAAGATTGGTTTTAAAGAAAGAGTTCTCGTCCAACAGGCTTTAAATCAAACTTCTCTAGGAGGGATTGTTCAATTAGTAAGAAATCTATTCATCTTTTCATTAGGTATCGAGCTAATAGCCATGATTTTACTATCTCTGCGTTGGGTTCCTGAAATGGGGTTTGCTAAAGGAATCTATTATAGCTTTTTTCATTCTATTTCAGCCTTTAATAATGCTGGATTTGCCTTATGGTCTGACGGTTTAAGCCGTTATGTTGGAGATCCAGTTGTTAATATTGTTATAACTTTACTCTTTATCATAGGGGGAATTGGCTTTACCGTTTTAGCCGACCTAAAGAATAAACGAACGTTTCAAAAGCTTAGCCTACATTCGAAAATTATGATCATTGGTACGTTTGTTATAAACCTATTAGCCATGTTCTTTATATTCTTCTTGGAATATGGAAACCCCAATTCATTAGGGTCCTTATCTGTAGTGGAAAAATGGTGGGCATCGTATTTTCAAGCTGTTACGCCTAGGACAGCAGGATTTAACACTTTAGATATTGGGAGTTTAACCGACCCCACTATTCATCTAATGATTCTCTTAATGTTTGTAGGTGCTGGAAGTGCTTCTACAGGTGGGGGAATTAAACTAACCACATTCTTAATTATTGTGTTGACGGTTGTTACTTATTTAAAAGGAAAAAAAGAAATCGTTGTTGCTAGAAGATCTATAAGCGATACCATCATTTTTCGGTCACTTGCTATTACTATGATTGCTCTAACATTAGTATTTTTAGCTGTCTTTGTATTAACCATTACGGAGGATTCAACTTTCTTACCAATTTTGTTTGAGGTTGTTTCTGCTTTTGGTACCGTAGGCTTATCTATGGGGATTACTGCTTCCCTTTCAATTATTGGTAAGATAGTTATTATCATAGTCATGTTCACTGGTAAATTAGGGCCATTAACACTCGCATTTTCTCTTGCACGGCAGGAAAAATCTAAAATACGTTATCCTCAAGAGGATGTTTTAACAGGATAAGTATGTATGATTCATTTGGCCACCTTTAAGGTGGCTTTATTAAAGATATTTCAAGTTTGTGATAGGGGGCATTAATTTAGAAAGATTAATGCTTTTTCTTATGGAATCTTTTATTGCAGTTAAGGGCAGCATCCTTTAATGAGATAATGAGAATGAAATTTAAAGCTATGATTGTGAACCCATACACTTAAATAATAGGGGGCTTTTATTGTGCGAAATGTTTCTGGCTCAAATTGAGATTGGCTACAATACTCAGGTAAAGGTCAGACAGTTCCTGTCGGAACTGAAGGGTTATATCGAAGAATCAAATGATGGGGTAACGCCCTGAAGGGTTCTCTCTTAGTCGAATAGCATTTGAGTTAGTAAGAATGATAGTGTTATAAGCTCGGCGAAAAGGCGTGAGAAATTACCGTAGCAGTTTTGGCTGCCGAAAGCCTCCTCGATGGAGTGGTGTAATTCATGGTGCTTGAGTTGATTGAATATGGTGAGAATGCAAATAAACCTATAATAAAAGGTTAAGCTGACGAACTTCTGAATGTACGGGTCTACACGCCCAATACATAGAAATGTGTATATCACTTAATGTGAGGTTAACAGTGGATGAGTAAGACTAACAAATATAAAAGTCCATGATATGTTACAGGCATATGAACGGTTAACAGGCTTACAGGAAGCACCTAAGTTCATTCTATAATAGATATAATTCAACATTGTAAGCTGATATCGTGGAGAGCTTACTCTCTAAGAAGCGTTGATAAGGAAAGCAGTAATGAAAATAGTTACTGTATAACTTGTCTTTGTATCAGTGAAAGTGGTGGCACAGTACCAAGGAAAGGTCTAATCAACCTGGAGGGATAGCCACTAGACTAAAAAGAATCATTCAACCATGTAACACAGTTCTTTATCGGTTAATAAGGTTCTTGTGAGACTAAGAGAGGTTCAACTCCCAAGGGAGTCACCAACTTGTTGAAACGGAAGAAACTGAGACACAATGAATATTACGATATGCAACATTGCTTCGATAATTTATATTCTCAAAGTGTCGATGGTCAAAATTTCTATGACTTAATGAAACTGATCAGATCCGATGAAAATATACGTCTTGCTTATCGAAACATTAAAAGAAACACAGGGAGTAAAACAGCAGGGACAAATAAATTAACCATTGATGACATTAAGCATTTGTCGGTAGAAGGAGTAATTGAACACGTTCAAAATTCGCTTCAATCATACAAACCAGAATGTGTACGACGAGTTTTTATTCCTAAAGCAAATGGAAAAGTAAGACCACTAGGAATACCGACAATCTGGGACAGAATTATCCAACAATGTATCTTACAAGTCTTAGAACCCATCTGTGAAGCAAAATTTCATAAACATAGTTACGGCTTTAGACCAAATAGAAGTACCCACCATGCAAAAGCGAGATTAGAATCGCTTATCAATATGGCGGGTCTTTATCATTGTGTAGATGTGGACATAAAAGGATTTTTTGATAACGTCAACCATAGTAAGTTACTCAAACAAATATGGTCTATGGGCATTAAAGATAAATCCTTACTCTCTATTATTTCAAAGCTATTGAAAGCAGAGATTGAAGGAGAGGGTTTGCCAACCAAAGGAACCCCGCAAGGTGGATTATGCTAAGCTTTGCATAATCCACCTTATGCAAAGTAAAATATTATGCAAAGTAAACTTTCTAAACCCATAAATAATAAGGGGTTATATCCCATTTACTTTGCATAATTTCTGGCCTACTTTAATTCGGAAAGCCAAGTAAGCAATGCCTGATCCTTATTCCAGTCGGGAAGAGTGCTATCAATCAAATCAGGGTAAACATTTTCAATTGCCTTTCTTTTCGTCTCAGTATCTATTCTGGCGTAAATTTCTGTCGTCTTTATATCTACATGTCCAAGAAAATCACGTATGTATATGAGATTTACTCCTGCTTGTAGTAAATGCATTGCCTTCGAGTGACGAAACATATGGGGTTTCACTTTCGAAGGAACTAGGGTTGATGTTCTCCTAGCTAATTCAACATATTTTGTTATTATATAGGCAATCCCTTCCTTAGTAAGCTTGTTTTGCTGATTATTTGTAAAGAGAGGATATTCATTTTTCCATGGTTTATCCAGATTATTTTCGATAATATAGCGTTCCAATAATGATACGGAATTTTTCAAAAGAGGAACTCGCCTTGTCTTATTTCCTTTTCCTGTTAATACAATCACTGCCGGATTTTCTAAGATTACATCCCTTACTTTTATATCAATTAGTTCCTGCACCCTTGCGCCAGTATCATACAGAACACTCATCAATGTAAGGTCACGTCGACCCTTAATGCAGCCCCTTTCGGGCTGTTCTAGAAGTAGTTTCATAGCCTCTGGTGACAGATGCTCCACCACAGTTTTCTCTGCCTTTTTGGAGGGGATTGCGATTACTTTTTGAAAATGGAAAAGACCGGAAGGTTCTTCGGCCTGAACATAACGAAAAAAGGAATGAATCGCTGAAAGCCTCTGATTTCTAGTAGAGATGCTACATTTTCTAACCTTTTCTAGCCAGCCCAGAAAGCCAATAAGCGTTTCACTTGAAAGAATATCTAAAGTAATCCTTTCTGCTCGAATGTTTTTCTTTTCTTGGCAATACTTTATCAAAAGTTTAAATGTATCACGATATGATTGAATGGTATTCCTACTGACATTTTTCTGTGACGGAAGGTACACCGAAAGAAATTCCGTAAGGTGCTTCGCAAAATCAGTTGGTTTCATCGTTATCACCATCTAATTGAGGAATCATTCCCGGATACCGCGTTTCAAGCCTTAATGTAATAGATGGAAACACATCCGCAGTCAAGCGCAGATAATAAGCAGTTTCTTTAAAGGAATCGTGACCCAAATACGTTTTAAGTACTGGAAGATATACCGTTAAATCCTTTTCTTCATCAACCCATTTTTTCAGACAATGAACTGAATAAGAGTGGCGAAAGTCGTGGATACGAGGACCATTTCCTCTTCCACCATGTGAAATTCCAGCACTCCATAAAAACCTACGGAAATTTTTATAGACATTTCCGGTCGTCATCGGTCTGTTATCAAGCGCAGGAAAGTAATAATCTTCGGCACTTGGATAAGGATGTACCATTTTCGAATAAATCCGACAACGTTCCGTAAGGGACACCGACATTGGTACCAACCTGCTGTTATCTTTTTTAGATTGATTTATAGTCAGAATACCATTTTCAAGGTCAACGTCAGCTACTTTGAGAAGCCTTGCCTCGGATACCCTTAAACCGCACATATAAATCATACGAAAGAACACGGGCATAATCAGATGTCTGTGTGGACATTCGGAACAGTACTTGCATTTTTCCGTTTCAGCAAAAAACCTTTCTAGTTCATCAAAAGAATAAATATACGGTACATATTGTTCCTCCGTAGGAAAGTATCCCTTGGGGATGATATATGCTTTAACTCCAATGGAATCCAGATATTTCCCAAACTGGCGGATGACTGATGCGCGTGAACATAAATTTGCTTGTGCCTCGTAAGTTTTTTTACTACACCAGTCTAATACGATTTCTTTAGTAAGTTCAGTGGCTTGGGGATACTTTTCCATTGTAAAACTGTCAAATCGATTTAAATCACGTGAATCCCTATCATATTTATATCCAATAGCCTTTTTCAGTCCCACATGAGCTTGGATATGACTTTTAAAAGGGCCTTTATATATGATTTCACTCATCACTCAATCCCTCCTTAAAATCAAGGGAACATTCTTTCAACCTTTTGATGTCAACCTTTAAGTAAACTGCTGTTGAGTTTGTATCTACATGACCAAGGATATCTGAAATGGTGGAAAGTGGTGTATCTTTTTCGAGAAGTATACTGGCCATGGTATGCCTAAGGGAATGCATTCCTCTTCTTTTTTTTAATGTAGGAATGTGTGCTAATTCCATGTACCTTTTAATTAACTGATTTAAATGATCTCCTTCAGAAAAGGGCCCAAATGGTGCCATGTGCTTTACAAATACATAGGGGCTGTTTATTTTAGGACGACCGTACTTAAGATACTCAATAACTGCCCATCCCACCTCCGGTGTTAATGGAAGAGTTAAAGGCTGCCTAGTTTTTGATTGAGTAAATACAAGCCTTTTCTCAGCCCAGAGAAAGTGCTCCATTTTCAAATTTTTAATATCTGTACACCTTAAGCCGAGGCAACATGCTATTAATATAATTGCATAATCTCTTTTGCCCTTTGGACTCCCTCTATCAATGGCAGAGATTAACCTTTTCAATTCATCTTCTGTCCATACAGATGGAATACGGGTCTGTTTTCTTGCCTGAATCATAGGCGTTTTTGAAGCAAAATCAATCTTTATTTCTTCTGTAACTAGGAGAAAGCGGAAAAAGGCACGCAAGGAACAGATATTTTGTTCTACTGTTTTGTATGTATATCCCGCCAAGGTTTTAATGTAATCGTTAATCAATGTAAGATTGATTTCTTTACAATCTTTAACTTTCTGCGAAGAAAGATAATCCATGAATCTAGCAGATTGTTTTACATAATGGTCTATTGTGGCTTTGGAATAATCTTTATTTACACAGTATTGCTTAAAACGGTTACTAATTTCGATAAAGTAAAAATCCGTAAGGATTTCCTTATGCTTATAGTAGCGACGTAAAATAGTTGAGTGTAGTTGAAAATCACCAATCATTCGAATAATTCGAAGTTCTTGAGTCTCTGACTGTGTAAGAGATTTATCAAAATCTTTTTCGAGGATATGAAAGTATTTTTCAACAAACTTAATTCCCAACCCTTCCGAATAGTATGTTTCACCTTGTTCATGTGCAAATTGGAGCAGTTTCTGCCATCTACTTCGGTAAAACCTCATAGATCCCTCGGTATAGCCAAGCCGAATCATTTCTTGTTCTAGGTCCTGAATTAATGCATCCAACGGTTTCTTTTGCATATGTATTTCCTCCCAAAATGATAATTTGAGCATCAAGCTCATAATTCATTTTCGGTTATTATGCAAAGTAAATAGACTAGAATCGTTGAATTAATAACTTTTTTATTGGTTACTTTGCATAATCACTTTCTTTGCATAAGGGGGAATACTTTCACCACTCTTATCAAATATTGTTCTAAATGAACTGGATTGGTGGGTCAGTAATCAATGGGAAACGTTTAAGAGTAACCATGAATATAAACAGAATGGAAGTAGAGTTAAGCAACTCAAGAAGTCAAACCTAAAGGAATGTTACATTGTCAGGTACGCTGATGATTTTAAGGTACTCTGTCACTCGCTCGCAAGCGATAAAAATGAATTATGCGATTACGGATTTTCTAAAAAACAGATTACATCTAGAGACAAGTGATGAAAAATCGAAGGTTATCAATTTAAAGAAGAATTCTTCCGAATTCCTTGGGTTCTCATTTCGAGCGATACAAAAAGGGAAAACTAGGTTTGGATTTGTAGCACAATCCAATATGACGAAGAAAGCTAAGTCCAATGCCCTCATTAAAATTAAAGATTCTATAAAAACAATACAGAAAAAACCGTGTGCCGAAACAGTTTGGCACTACAATACAGTAGTAATGGGAATTCAAAACTATTACGCACCAGCAACTAACATTTCTAATAATTTAAGTGAGTTGTCCTCCCACCTAAACAAGACTTTATATAATCGACTAAAGCATTTCAGAACAAAAGCTAAGTTTGATGAAATGACTACCACGCTCCAAAAACGCTATAAAGGATATTCACCACAATTCTTTAAAATTCAAAACATGGTGTTTGTCCCTATCTATGCCCAACGGCATAAAACGAATCTTTGCTTCTCGCAAGATATAAGTAATTATACTGCCGAAGGTAGAAAGAAAATACACAACAATTTAAAAGCGATTAACAAGAGCGTTTTAAGTCATGTCATGAAAATCTTTATTCCAAATCGAACGATTGAATATAACGATAACCGCATTAGCAAGTTCATTGCTCAATATGGAAAATGTGCAGTTACAGGAGCAGAACTTGGTAAGAGTGATTGGCATTGTCATCATAAGATTCCTTACCATATCTCAAAGGATGACCGTTATTCAAACTTGATAGTTCTACATGAAACTCTTCACAGGCTCGTACATCTGAAAGATATTAATAAAATTAATTCTATTCTTGATGATTTACAACTGAACAGCAAACTAAAGGGAAAAGTAAATGAACTCAGAAGCTTATGTAAAAACTATACGATTTGATTGGAATTAAACTAATTTCACTTGAGTACATAGAATTGAATGAATTGGATTAGTTGGAACGCCGTATGCGGTGAAAGTCGCACGTACGGTGTGAACAGGGGGAAAAGGGAGCGATAATCTCAAACCCTTACCTATCTGTATTAATAACATGTTTCAAAAGGAACTTCAATGTTGCTGCAAGTGAGTAATAATCTTAGAAGGGTTAAAACTCTTTTTATATCAAAAAGGTTTACTTTTGAGAGTACTAATACAGACTTTTAGAGATATCGCGTAAGCTGGTAACGGTAAAGGGGACCTATAAGAAGTAACACCAGTTAGAAAAAATGACGAGTGACATCATAATACTAAAACCAAAAAGCCTTTCAGTATTATTGTGTCATTTTATATTAAGTATCTTTGTGTCATTTTATTAATTCATGTCGCAATCTTTAATAAAATGGATTCCAGGTGCAAATAATTAAAGTAGATGCTCTAAATTAATCTAAAGACACTGAAAAAAACATCAGTTCAGTATGTTTGTGTCACTCTTGTAAGTATTTTTGTGTCGCTCGAGTCAGAACAAAGGGAACAGTATAGTAATAGAAAAGGTACTTCAACAATTCGTATAACACCAATTTTGTGAATTATTTAAAAAGGTGTTATAGACTCCGTATTTTGTCCTATTGTATATAGAATAGAAAAATATGTTCAATTCTGCATTAAGGGTTTGCGGAACAATGTTAAAAAACATAGTGGTTATCTAGACACATATAGGCGAGACGAAAACAAATAGTTTCCTTCAGATGGTATCTTTAGTGGAGAAAGTGTAGAGCATTCTATGCTGTTGTAGCAGCGAAAAAGGCTTCGCTTACCCCAAAAATGGTTGAATTTAATATTACTATTCATGATTATTAACAAAAAAGTATAGATAATTTAAGAAAAGAAATTTTTAGATAATTTAATTGATTATCTTGGATACACAAAAACAATGCTATTTCATTTCAAAACCAGAGAGGAAGTCGTCTCTGGTTTTACTTTTTGTTTTTATTCATAGTAGTAGGGGGGAAATATAATAAGACAGATGACATTTCGGTCACCTGTCTTTTATTGTACTTCTATTCGTTATAAGAATAATGTACAGTGAATATTGGGTCTAAACGATAATCAAAAGAAACAACAGTTTTGTTGGTAGCAGGAATTGGGGTAAAGTATTTCTGAAGTTCCGCTCCATTTTCATCGATTCCTTTTGTTAAGTTTTGATCAACAATCGCGCTAGTTGGCAACAACACCACTAATTCGACTCTACCTCCACTTGGGTACAGTTGTAACCCGGAGAAAGGAAGTTGAGTAACAAATTCATAATGATTTGGTTGTCCTGGTACTTCATAAATGTTGTGCTCATAGGTGATTTCATAAACGAAATGACCTTCCTTTGAACGTCCTGGAAGTTTCGTCAATTCGGTTTTTTTCATTACAGAAACCAGAATGGCCTTGTTTACATCATCCAAGACCTCTCTTAGATTTCCTAACACTGCGTGTTCCTGGATATCTTCTGTACTTTCAAGAATGTCAGCTTTTAGTGGAATCATAGGCAGCTGAAACTGTTCCCCTCTTGATTCAGCATCCTTTCGTAGAAATTCCAATACATGCGGTGGAACACTAGTCCCAGATGGAATGTACCAAAATTGCCCTTCTGGAATTGCCTCAACAGTTTGAAGGAGAGTTTGAACTTTAACCCGGTCAGAACGCCCTTCATTGTAACGGGAAAGCCTTTGAATAGTTGCGGTCATTTCCTGCAAAAAAATAATGTTCATTTTTCTTACCTCCATAGAGTTTGTTATAGATGGAGGTTTTTCCACAAAAGACCTACTACCATTGATTCCCCTTTCTTTACACAATCACATGGATAAGCCTTGTTCCGTATTTTCCATTCCTTTATAAGACAATTTACATTGCCTTTTTAAAAAAATTTTTATATAATGCTTATATGTTTAATAATGGAACGTAGACATCCCTTTGACTGATATTGCCGTATCAGTATGATTGGTTGGTCTATGGGAAAAACAACTATCTGATTATTAGTATAGTTGTTTTTTTTTATGTGGTCAAGCGAAAAAGAAACTTTTCTTTACATTAAAAGTATAATATAATGAAAATAAGGAAAGAATTTTTAACATAAGATTCAACTAAGAGGAGGTGTGTTTAAGATGGAAGACATAGCGAAGGTGATTGGACAGAACATCGAAAGGTTGAAGCAATCTAAAGGATTAACCAATGAAGACATCGGTAACATAATTGGGGTGACCAGAGTTACAGTAGCTAAATACCTATCGGGTGATCAGGTCATTGATAGTGCCAGATTATTTAGGTTAGCTAATAAATATAACCTGCCATTAAAATGGTTTTTAGTTTCAGATGAAGAATCCATGTCATTTATGTTTAGAGCTGATAATCCTCAGGAAAACTTTGACGATGATTTAGCCCATTATCTAAACAAATTTCTTAATGAATACATCCGAATCTTGGAATTGGCTGGAGAAAATAACTTAGCTTTTTTGCCTCAAGCATATAAATTACATCTAAAAGAAAATAAACTGACTGATGATGACCATGAATTAATAAAAGAAATTGCCGAAAAACAAAGAAAAGCATTTGGAGTGGATGAGGTTATTGATTATGACATCTATTCCATACTTGAAAAAAATAATATTAATGTGTTGGCATTAAGAATGGACAATAGTAAGATATTTGGATTATCGGCTTATTCAGAGGATAAGGGTGCTTTTATCATCATTAATGATCATCCTGATATCCCTGAGGAGAGAAAGATATTTAGTGCTGTTCATGAACTAGGGCACCTTATCTTCCACAGAGAGGATTATGACAGGGAGCCGGGAGAATTAGCATATAGTAAATCACGTAATAATATAAACGAAAAATTAGTTGATAATTTTTCAAGTTATTTCTTAATTCCAAGAAATCAACTTAGAGGATATAAAAAACTATTCCGTGGATTCATTTCAAATTTCAGCAATGTTTATGAAGTTAAAAAAGAATTTGGTGTTAGCGCAAAGGCTTTGCTGATGGCCTTAAAAGAAGAAGGATATATAGAACAAAAGACTTTTGGAGCATTATTTAACAACTTAAAAAGAATGGGGTTTGATTTTAAAGAGCCACAACCTATTGAATATATTGAAAAAAATAAAAAAATGAAATCCATTCTTCGTAGATTATACTTAGAAGATAAGGTGACTACAAATAAGGTTGCCGAATTGTTATTATTAAACGACAAGGAGGCACGCCTGCTTGTTAAAGCATGGGCTGAAGAAGAGGACTATGGAGATCAATATACAGAAGATTAGAAGCCTTTTAGGCAAAGTAGGAGTATTAGATAATAATATCCTAAATGATTTCACAGAACTTCAATGTATATCTTTAATTAATAAAGTTTTTGTAAAAGTCTATATTCCCCAAAGTATACTGGATCGTGAAGCAATACTTGAAACCATTCAATCTAATATGGAGTGGTTGGAGTACCAACCAACCGCCTTAGAACAATTCGAATCCTTTGAGTTCTTATCGAGAATATTGGATGAAAAGCCGGCTCTTTCTGAATATGATGCCGAATGTATTGCTATTGCAAGGGAAAAAATGATTTACTGTACATCAAATGAAAAAAGAGTCATGAGTATTTGTCAAGAATATGAAATCGAATGTACAGGGACGGTGGGAATACTTTGTTGTGCATTCGAGCACGGACTTATCAGTAAGGGAGAATTCCATCGTTTAGTAAAAAAATTGTTCTCTCCGGAATGCTCAGCTTATTTAGGGCGTAAAGTAAAGCATGCCTTATTTTCTTACTTTAAAATAAAAGAGTCATAAAGAAGGATTTCAGTAGCGAAGAATATAAATGAAGTAAGTTAGGTAGAAAAGGACCATGAAAGTGGTCCGTTTTTTTTCACATATATGCTTTAGTTTATACTTCGACAGAGTTCTCTTTGAATTCAACTATTTGATAATACTTACATTACGAATTATCGAAGAAAGATAGATTTTCGAAACCTGATTCCATTGTTTACTTTGATTTGCTTTGACAAGAGCATCTAAAGTTTATACTATATTTTTAACAGAACCCACCACGCCTCTTAACAATGCGGACCAAGGTGGGTCATTTTTTATCCATTTAGATTTATAATTGTATTTTGGAGTTATTTTCTAGTAGATTCAATGTGATCTATGACTTTTTTACTTTCCTCAATAGATAAGTTTGTATACTTGGTAGTTGTTTCAAATGAACTGTGGCCCAGTTGGTCTCTCAATAAAACTGCTCCACCACCTTTACGAACCCATTCGCTTGCAAAGGAGTGACGAAATTTATGCGGACTTAAAGCTTTTCCAATTTCAAATTCTTCATTTGAATTAAAGGCCCGGGTGTATTTCTCCACAAGACTCTGAATAGCTCGGACAGATATAGGTTGAGCAGCCCCTTTATATTTAGCCAAAAATACGTAAGGTTCATTGTTTTGAGGTTTATATCGCTCTTGTCTAACACGTAAGTATTCCTTTAAATCATTCATGGCAGAAGGGAGGACTAATACTGTATCCGCCTTGTTTCCTTTGCGGACAATATCAATCTGCTCTTTTTGAAAATCAATAGAGTGAAGGGTGAGGCTAGCAATTTCACTTACCCGAACACCGCTGCCTAACATCATACTAATAAGAGCAATGTCACGTTCCTTATCTCTTAGAAAGAGAGATTTCTTCTTTGATTCCAGATTCTTCTCATATCCGTTCTTCAAATAATTTAAAAATTCCGTAATCTCGTCGTCTCCTAATATTACTGAACTTATTTTCCTTGCACGGTTGCTAGCGGTTGCTTTTTCTTTACCTACAACTATTTTCTTAAATACGTTTCTATAAAAATAACATTCACCATTTTCATCTTCAGTTTCCGTTGTTAAATAGTTAAATAAAGATTTAAGAGCGCTTATATTCCGATGAACTGACTGCTCTGAACGCTTTTTAATTACATTTTCGCGTTCACTGATGTTTTCTTCTTCCAATAATTCCTTATAATATTCCACGTTCTCTTTGCTAAGTATCTCTAAAATAGAGAGTGGTGTGTCCTTAATGTGATTTACTTGAGTTAAACCTTCCGACTTCAGCCATTCAAAGAACTTTTGAAAGTCGTGAACATAGCCAAGGAGAGTAGAAACAGAAAATTTCGCTCGTTTTTTTGCACGGATGTACTCAATAACATATTCCGGCATATCAACCAATTTACTTTCTAAGCGTTTTTCGTGCATTAATTTTTCACGAGAAGGACCAGCCATTATACATCATCACCTTATTTGTCGGATTTTGTCGAAAGTATGCGTGAAATCCAATCTTTACGCATAGTTAACCATAATTTATTTATTGTCAACTAAATGAAAGTTATCCATTACTAAGAGGAAGTCTAATAACAAATTCAATAGTGAAAGAAAAAATTTCGAAAATAAAGTATTAGTTACTTATAAAAGTATTTCTTCCATACCCAGTTAATTGATCTCTATAACCTTGTAGTAAGCGTAGTTTTGCATTAGTGTAGCCCATGTTTTCCCTTAATTCCTTAGTTGTGATTAAAGGGTTTTCTAATAGAATCTTTTGAACCTTGCTTAGCTCATTAATATCGTAATTTGTTTTATGAACCATAAAAGGGGAGAGATGCTCTCCAATATTAATAGGAGCTAACTACTCACTACCTGTCCACTCTAATAATCTAATCTGTTTTTGAAACTTTAATAGGTTATCTTGTTCAATCAAAAACCTATAAATAAGGTCACTTTTTATAGCAGCTATATCTGTATCCTCCATATAACTTTTCTCAAGTAAGAAAACTACAATTCCCATAAATGTGTCTATTATTTGAAGAGGGATGGACTTCTTCGAGTCTTGAGAGATGGCTTTAAGGATTCGATAATTCTTATTTCTGTAGGCAGAATGGGCATTCATTTGTTCGACTAGCTTTTCATTTAATTTAATTCGATCGTATTCATCGTTTTTATCGATTTTTATTTTTACCTGTACTAATTGAATTGCATGGTCTAAGTGGGATAAATCTCTGGTCAGGCCATAAGATAGCCTTTCTGGGATCTTTATGTAGAATAAATTACGCAATTCTTGTGTACTTAATCCTATTTTGGCGGCCGAGGCAAGAGCATCCTGGTTATTTACAATTAGAATGTTAATTCTCATATTCTCATTAATGGCTGTATGTAAGGCTTGGAAATACTTTTTTATATGACGGTCTTTAGTGTATTCAGTAAAGTGTAGCTCGCTTTTAGATCCACTGCTTTTAAATATTTTGCGTATCTTTTCAACGATGACCGCTAATGAAGTGTCTAACTCACCATAAGCTCCATAATATGAATACTGCTTATTGAATTGATCAATTTTATTAGATTCGTCGAAATAAATTAAATAGTTCATAGGCGTCTCCAATATGACATTAGGTTGTTTTGGTTGACTAAAAGAATATTAATAGGTAATATATTTAAGTAAGTTGTATCTGTTTCCCCGCTACCGATTACTGTAGGGCTGCACTACAACCTTGTATTAGTTTTTCCCCGCTACCGTTTATTACAGAGCTGAACTAATCGACATACTTATAAATGTACTAAGAGACTAGAATTAATGATTTCTAGTCTCTTTTATTATATCAAACAGATGTTCTATATGTCTATTTCCAACTGTGCATTAAATTACGATTTAACGCGAAGTTACTATGTGACTACTCATAAAAATTGAAGCCTGCGTGATTAATCACCGACTTGGAAGCACTTATAGATGAATATGTAGAAGATATTGATTTTCCGCACATTATCTTCCTCCAAACTACAATGAACTCCTTACTTTCATAAAAACTAGAAAAATGAATTCTTAACATACTGCCTCTCGACGTTAATTATATTTAACAAGCTACATCCAGTTTACGACAAGAATTATTATAAAACAATAATTCATAGTAATAGCATTGTAAAGAACGTTTGTTCTGTAACGAAAAATAAAATGGTGATTTCGGATTAACCCCCGAATTTTGGACAATAACTCTCTTATTCTTTCATTTCCTCAGTTTTTTATTTTATAGATTTCTTTCATTATTCTTCAAAAAGGCCATGTTGCTTGACATGGAGCCTCTGCGGGCATGATTCTCCTGCCAAGAAGCCAGCTGTTTTACAACATTGGCATCGCCGAACGAGGCTATCATGCCCGCCACTCCAAATCAAGCTGATGCTTTGAATGAATACATCCATTACACCCGAACCTCCTTGATCACCAATGAATCTTGTTTTTGATAGAATTCCTTTGGTGACAAATCTAGTATACTAGAATGCATACGTCTCTCGTTGTAGAACTCCATAAAATTCATGACTTCTTGATATGCTTCTGTGTAGGTTTCAAACTGCCATCTGGATAGGCAATCGTCCTCAAAAATGCGATGGAAAGACTCAATATGAGCATTCATATTTGGTGTTCTTGGTGGAATTCTTTCGTGCTCAATTTTGGAATCTTCACAAAACTTTTCAAAAGTATGGGAAATAAACTGCGGTCCATTGTCTGTTCGGATTACAGGTTTTTCCAATTCGTCATATTGTTGGCGTTTTAATAATGCCCTTTTCAGTGTCTGTTTGACATCATCTCCAGTGCAGCTTAATCCCATATGATAGGTAATGATGCCCCTGTCATAAACATCGATGATGGACATGACAAAGAAAAAGCGATCCTCACCTTCGATAAAGCCATATTTAATGTCAGCTTCCCATAGCTGATTAGATCTTGTAATAATGCGATTTCTTGCTAGTTTCCTAGGGTATGAGACTTTCTTTTGGCGCTGTGGGCGTAAGATGCCCAATTCTTTACAAATCCGGTATACTTTTTTCTTGTTAATTTTAAGTTTGTATTTTCGCCTTAAGACCTTAGTGAGTTTGCGATAACCATAGTTATAGCAATCACCGGCAATCTCTTCTAGTAGAAATTCTTTAATCTGTTCGTCTGATATCTTTTGACCGTCCTCTTGGATCGAATAACCTGGTGCTGGACGTCCCTCACTTACTTTTTTCTCCTCAACACGATAATTCTTTTGATAGTAGTATGTGGATCGAGGAATACCTATGATTTTAAGCACCTTTGAAATCGAGTAGCCTTTTTGAATCCATTTGTTAGCTACTTCATGCTTTTCAGCAAGTGAGGGTTTTTCTTTTTTATAAGATCCCTCAGGATCGCTATTTCAAGGTCTTTTTCACCTAATAACATTTTAAGTTTTTCATTTTCTTTGGATAATTCTTTGGAGTCTATATCTGGCAGCACAGCCACATCTACTTCACCAAATTTACCATCTTTGTATTCACGAACCCAGCGACTAACCATATTGGGATTCAGATCATACCGGCGAGCTACAAGGGTATTCTTCCCTGTGTCTTGGGCTTCCTTGATGACTTGTAATTTAAATTCTTTAGAATGTTTTATTCGTTTCATGATGTCAGCCTCCTTGGTACATTAAGCAGTATAATAAATATTACTCTTATTGTCCAAGTTCATTTTGGGGCTTATGAGATTTATTTATGGCAATATCAGAGCAATATGAAAATTACGAAAGTCGTTTGGAACTCCTTTTAAAAGAAATGCCATACTATGTAGTTAACTATGTTCGACGCTTAACAAGATATCCGCTCCCCCCTAACTCTATTTAACTAGGTAAGGGATTTAGAGATTTCTTTAATTGGTTAAAAGCTGAAGGCATTGCTAAGTGTGAATCCATTAAGGATATTCCCCCTACTACACTTGAGAATATTACTCTGGAAGAAGCAAGAAACTAATTCAAATTCGTTTCAAGAAAAATTACAGAGTATTTATAAATGAAAATGAAACAAAAGAAATCCATCCTAAAACAGTTAATAGTCAAAAGTCTTCCCTTCGATCTCTTTAGAAGTAGTTACTGAAGCCTTTAATGAGTTTGCAAAAACCTTACTTAAAAATATTTATTGGGGATAAAGAACCGGAGTTTTTAGATTAATAAAGACAGATTATGAAGTCTCCCTCACACCTGCTGAATTAAAATATTTTATTAGTATCCTTTCCCTATTTTTAGAAGCGGAATCCATGTTAATGAGCTATCTAATCTACGCGTCAAAGACTTGGATTTTTCATCAAGTGAAAGAGTAAATATCATTCGCATCAAAGATAAACGTTTCTTTACCTGGTTTTGGGTAAACTCTATCTTCCTCCAGCATTTAGGCGGCTGCCTAACTACTTGCTACAAGGTCCCCTTCATAAACAAATTTAATTACCCATTTCCAGCGAGAGTCGTCAAATCCAATATTATTCCATCCTTCTACTTTTCCCTCAAGACGCGTATCATATACTTCACCTTAATTTAATCAATAAGCTGTACTGGCCCCTCTGTTGATTCCAATAGAATTCCTCGGAAGTAATGACCTCGTGTGGTAATAAGTTCTCGAATTTTATATTGCCGAGTGGTTTTAGGTGTTTTTATAGAAGTTTATTAAGAAATTGTAAAGAGAAAAACTAGAAAATATAAAACACTAGGATAAATCACCTAATATTTTAGTCTATATATTAAAAAAGAGCTTTTTTTATGAAAAACAGTTCCTTTTTACTAAAGTTGTAAATTTACAAAACTAGCAAGCAAGCTTAATAGTAGCTTCATATTCATTACATAACATATACCATGTAATTATAAATAAGAGGAGGAAATTTGATGTTTAATAAATCATTTAAGAAGAAGTTCATTCCGTTTGCAGCCGTCACAACGTTGGCGCTAACAAGTTTAGTAGGATCATTTTCCACAACTGAGGTAGAGGCAAAATCTACAAACAACAATGCTGAAATCAAAAATGTTATTTTCTTAATTGGAGATGGAATGGGAGTTTCCTATACGTCTGCTTATCGATATATGACTGACAGCGACAATTCTAAACTTGTAGGAAAATCAGCATTCGATAATTATCTCGTTGGGCAACAAATGACATATCCCGAGGACCCTAAACAAAACGTAACAGATTCAGCATCTGCAGCAACTGCTATGTCTGCAGGTATTAAAACGTACAATAATGCAATTGCAGTGGACAATGATGGTTCAGAAGTAAAAACTGTATTAGAATCAGCAAAAGAAAGCGGCAAAGCTACTGGTTTAGTGGCAACTTCTGAAATTACCCACGCTACACCAGCATCATTCGGTTCTCATGATGAGAGTAGAAAAAATATGAATGCTATTGCAGATGATTATTTTGATGATTTAATTAATGGGAAGCAAAAGGTAGACGTTTTACTTGGTGGTGGTACAAGCCTATTTGATCGTCCAGATCGTGATTTAACAGCAGAATTCCAAGAAGCTGGATATAGCTATGTAACGAACAAGGAAGACCTATTAAAAGATACAAATGATAGAATCCTAGGATTGTTTGCGGAAGGTGGACTTCCGAAGATGATTGACCGTACAGAAGACGTACCTTCATTAGAAGAGATGACAAATACAGCAATTGATCGTTTATCAAAAGATAAAGATGGTTTCTTCCTAATGATTGAAGGAAGCCAAATCGACTGGGCTGGCCATGATAACGACATCGTTGGTGCGATGAGTGAAATGGAAGACTTTGAAAAAGCATTTAAAGCAGCTATTGAGTTTGCAAAAAAGGATAAGCATACATTAGTAGTAGCTACAGCTGACCACTCAACTGGTGGATACTCAATTGGTGCTGACGGAATCTACAACTGGTTCGGTGAGCCAATTAAAGCAGCTAAGCGCACTCCTGACGTTATGGCAGCTGAAATTTCATCAGGGGCTGGTGTAAGAGAAACATTGACAAAGTATATTGACCAAAACATTCTTGCTTTAACAAATGCTGAAATTACTTCGGTAGAGGCTGCTGTTTCAAAAGGTACTGTAGAAATTGATAATGCAATCGAAAACATCTTTAACAAACGTTCTCACACTGGTTGGACAACTGGTGGACATACAGGGGAAGACGTTCCTGTTTATGCATATGGCCCAGCTAGTGATCGATTTGCAGGTCAAATCGACAACACCGATCATGCGAAAATCATCTTTGACTTATTAGAAAAAGGAAAAAACAAGACAGTTATTAACGATAAATAAAGAATAGAAAAGAATCCCGTTGGAAGGCAACGGGTTCTTTTTCTTCAAAGGAGACTACTATGAAAAAAATTACTATAGCATTCATTCTCTTACTTTTAATTGTGATGACAGCTTGTAATAACGAAACGAAGTTAAGCGAAGCCAAAGTTACAGCTACAGAAACTGCAACAGCCAAGCAATCAGCTAAAGGGACAACTGAATATGCTCCAAACCCTCAGGTACCAGATGATCGTGAACTTGATGAAATTGGCGAGGTACTTTCAGACCGTAAAGGGGAAATCACCCTTCTAAATCAGCTTACACCAAATGAAACCGTTAATCTTGGACCCATTCAGTTGGTAGTAAAAGAAGTCAAGACGATTCACCTGCGTCCTGACTATGGAATGATTGATTATTTCCACGTGTTAACTCATGATGAAGAATTTGATTTCGTAAAGGTATTCTTTGAAGTAACTAACACATCAAACGAAAAAGTAAACTTTGGTCCTGTTGCACTTGTTGAAACAAGTGAGGGTGAAAAGGTCACATGGGAAAAAGATATTTACCTAGACGAATTACACGGTGTATATGCTCCTGGTGAAAAGAAGCAGGGGAATGTTGGCTTTATCTTAGAAAACTCAAACATCCAGTCGTTTAAACTACTTACAAGCGATGTGTTTGATCAAAAAGAGAATTTAATCCAAAAAGGTCAGGAATTAGAATTTCAATTTAACCAGTGAAGCCACTCGTAGGAGTGGTTTTTTAATTAATAGAACATTGGGGGGAAAACAACAAACGTGACGTTAGCTCTAAAAGTGTCTGAATATCTTCCTAATATAAAGATACATTGACAATAAAGAACTTTAAGTGCATTTTTTCACAAAGTATATTAACAAAAAAGAATCCGCAAAGTTTACCTTTGCGGCTAAGTATTAATTCTTTATTTTTAATTCTTCTAACAGACTTTCTACATAATATTGGGCTTGTTGAGCTGCGATACTACCATCTCCTGTAGCTGTAACAATTTGCCTTAATGCTTTTTCTCGATTATCTCCCGCAGCAAATATTCCAGCTACCTTAGTTTCCATTAATTGATTAGTTTCAATATATCCACTTTGATTAGTAATGCCCAGAGTTTCAAACGGCTTTGTTAAAGGAACCATTCCAATATAGATGAATGCTCCGTCAGTTTGGAATTCTTTTGTTTCTCCAGTAATCGTAGACTCTAATGTGACACTACCAACCTTACCGTCTTTCTCATTGATTTGTTTAACAGTATGATTCCAAATGAAATCAATTTTTTCATTAGCAAAAGCTCGATCTTGTAGGATTGGTTGCGCGCGTAACTGGTCTCTTCTATGAACAACAGTTACTTTAGAAGCAAAGCGTGTTAAATAAACCGCTTCTTCGACGGCAGAGTCTCCTCCACCTATCACTACTAGTTCCCTACCTTTAAAGAATGCTCCATCACATACTGCACAGTAAGAAACTCCTCGTCCACCGAGCTCTTTTTCGCCTTGTACACCCAGTTTTTTATACTCAGCTCCTGCCGAAATGATGATACTACGTGTCTTATATTGCTTTGAACCTGCAACAACTGTTTTATATTCTTTGCCATCATTGACTTCTTTTACGTCTCCATATGCATATTCCGCACCGAATTTCTTTGCATGGTCAAACATCTTTGTGGATAGTTCTGGACCAAGAATATGCTCAAAGCCAGGGTAGTTCTCAACTTCCTCCGTATTAACCATCTGACCGCCTGGTACCCCACGCTCAATCATCAATGTAGATAAATTGGCACGCGAAGTATAAACAGCAGCTGTCATACCTGCTGGTCCTGCACCAATAATAATCACGTCATATATTTTTTCTACTGACATTGTTCCCCACTCCCTAATGGTATTAATCACCTTTATGCGTTAGGATAGATTTTTTTCAGGGCTTCTTTCATTTCTGGCTTTACTTTAATTTTTGAGCGAATAGCTGTTGCCATTTCCTCTGCTTGATTAATGTCTTTCGCCTCACCAAGTCCCAGAAGTGTTCCAATCGCAACTGTTCCAGTACGGTTGCTACCTCCACCACAGTGGAAATACACTTTCTTACCTTCATTGTAAGACTTAAATACTTCATCAATCGCCTGTTTCACAGACTCTTCTTGGTGTTCTGCATCATCTACGATTGGACGGTGAATTCGGTTATACTTTGACTCTTGTGTTGGAGCTTCTGCACGTAAATCATAGATAACATCTACCTTTTCGTTTTCCATTACCTCATCTACATGATCAGCACCACCAATAAAGATTCGGTCCTTAATTAAAGCTTGATAGTTTTTCTCGCTCATTTTTGTATCCTCCTTAGCAGCAATCACTTTCATTTCCAACTAGAACAAAAGCCGTACGCTCTTCATTTAGTCCTAGAATTAGACCTTCAATATGGTCCTCAATCATTTCATCAATCGCTACCTGAATGTCGTTAATTGTTACAACTTTATCATCTTTTTCTGGCTCATCCAGAGCCAGTCCTACCTGTGGGCGTCCTCAGCCATAGCCCGCAAAATAAACTCGAATGCTATTAACACTCTTATCTGCAAACACTTGTTTCAACATGTCTCGTGCTTCATTTGTAATTTGCATTTGTATCATCCTCTCAATTTATTTCAAATAATTTTTAAGTTGGTCGTACCCAATGCTTTCCTCTTTAACAACTGGTATAATTGCACATTTATTGGAGAGTTCTTTTACTCTTAATATCCATTGTTCTTCAGATGTTGCTCTACCATTTAAGACAAGGTCCATTGTCTTAGTTGTATACAGACTTTGATTGATAACCCACCACTCGGGATTTATATCTGCTCGTTTTAAGTCATCCTGTAGACGGCTAGCTTCTAATACAGGAGTTGCCTCAGCTAACGTGACTATCACTACACTCGTTTCCTTAGGATTCCTTAAACGAGGTAGAAGCTTCTGCACACTTTCAGGTACTTCTCCCGTAGACCGTGATAGTTCCTTATGATAAGACTGTGCTGCATCTAAAAGTAACAAGGTATGTCCAGTTGGAGCCGTGTCAATGACCACAATCTCGTCTTCTGCTCGCTCAACTACTTCTGCAAATGCTCGAAAAACGGCAATCTCTTCTGTACATGGCGAGTTTAAGTCTTCTTCTAAGTAAGCAAGACCTTCCTCATCAAGATCTTTACCAGCAGTGGCAAGGACTACCTCCTTGTACTTATCCACTTCAACCTTCGGATCAATTTGACTGATAGTTATCAGGTTATTGAGTTCTTCACCCTTAAAAATATTACCTACATGTGCAGCTGGGTCTGTTGTGGTTAAATGAACTTTATGCCCTTGTTCCACTAGACCTACTGCTATAGCTGATGCAATCGTTGTTTTTCCAACCCCACCCTTACCCATCGTGAATATAACACGTTTGTTTTGTTGAGAGAGGTCTTCAACTAAGTCTTTCAGCTCAGGAAGGCTAATCTGCTCATTCCCCGTACTTTTAGTTTGAACGGATGGCAATATGAAATTCTTCAATAAATGTCTTAAGCTCTCTATACCCGTTAAAGAATAGGAGACATAAGGTAACGAATATATGACAACTTTTTTAAGTTGCTCTGGCACCTCACTTAGAGCACTCCTTTGCTTCTTGTAGAAGAAAGTTGAAACCTCGTCCTCAGGCAAATACGTTTCCATCAGACCATTAACAATTAATGATTGGTTTCGAATTCCAATCTCCCTTAGCTCATTAGAGGCTCGATTTGCCTCTAATAAAGAGGATTCATCTGGTCTTGCTACAAGGACTAGCATCGTTTGCTTTGAATCGGATAAAGCTTTCATTGTTTTACTATAGAGGTCCTTCTTTTCACCAAGGCCAAATAATGGTCCTAAGCATGAAGCACCGTGAGTACTTTCTTCTAAAAAACCAGTCCAGGCTGTTGGAAGTTGGAGCAACCTTAGGGTGTGTCCCGTTGGTGCTGTATCAAAAATAATATGGTCGTAACTCTCTGTTATTTCAGGATTTCCAAGTAAGCTAGTGAATTCATCAAATGCTGCAATCTCTACGGTACAAGCACCTGACATTTGCTCCTCCATGGTTGCAACTACGCTATCAGGAAGAACACCCTTATAAGGCCCTACTACCCTTTCACGATAAGCTCTAGCTGCCTCCTCGGGATCTAAGTTACAAGCAAACAGATTAGGCACCGTTGGAATTTCTGATGGTATATTTGTTAGTTCCACCTCTAAAACATCTTGTAAATTAGAAGCAGGGTCAGTGCTAACTAATAACACTTTTTTCCCTTCATCAGCCAAAGAAACGGCAGTTGCACAGGCAGTTGATGTTTTACCAACTCCACCTTTACCAGTGAAAAAAAGATAGGGAGTATAGACGGCATTTTTAGGATCAAACGATTGATACATATCTCTTCTCTCCTAAACTAAATCAATTTTATTCGTTACCTTCTTTTTTTCTAAATCTTCAACAGCGATACCAAACCATTCAGCTAATTTCTGGGTAGAAGGATACGTTTCCGATTGAACAATTTCTCCATCCACTAATGTAAGTGGGAGTGAATCAGGTCCTTTTTCGTTTAGGTATTGAATCACTTTCTTATTTTCTGCAAATTTAGCAGGTTCGCTTGCAAGGTTAAATCTAGAAATGTCATAACCCTTTTTTTCTAAAATGAATAAAGCCGTTGCCACTCTTGTTAATTCTGGATCTACGCTTGGTCCGCAGACTCCAGTAGGACAGCAAAGAGCTGGGTCAAAAATTTCTACTTTCGGCATAAGAACACCCCTTTTAAAATTAAATAAGCATATCCTTATATATTAGGTAAAGAATTCCCCAGAGAGTGAGTCTCTCTGGGATGTTTGATTATTTTCCTGTATCTGCGAATTGCTTAATTCTTTCACCTATTTCATCACGAACGCGTTGGAAGAATGCCCATTTTTCTTCGTCTGTTCCCTCAGCTTTAGCTGGGTCATCAAAGCCCCAGTGCTCACGCTTTACGTGTGGTGGTGTAACTGGGCAATGGTCAGCAGCGTGTCCGCAAAGTGTAACAACTAGGTCTGCATTGTTTAAGATTTCAGGATCAATTGTATCTGAAGTTTGATTTGAAATATCAATTCCTGCTTCTTTCATTGCTTTTACTGCGTTAGGATTTAATCCGTGTGCCTCTAAACCAGCACTCTTCACATCCCACTCTTCACCTAAGTGTTTCTTTGCCCATCCTTCTGCCATTTGGCTTCTGCAAGAATTTCCTGTACATAAGAAGTAAATTGTTTTTTTAGACATGATAAGTTTCTCCTTTGTTGTTTAGTGTATAAATAATAACCAAATATATAAGCCAACAAGTGTGATGAACAATGTTGGGATGGTTAAGATAATTCCAACTTTAAAGTACGAACCCCAAGAAATTTTAACTCCTTTTAGGGATAAAACATGTAACCACAATAGAGTGGCTAGAGAACCAATTGGTGTGATTTTTGGTCCCAGGTCGGAACCAATGACATTTGCATAAACAAGTGCTTCTCTAATAACGCCACTTGTATTGGTATCTGCAATGGCAAGGGCATCAATCATAACCGTCGGCATGTTGTTCATAATCGAAGATAATATGGCTGCAATAAAGCCCATTCCAATGGTTGCTGCGAATAAACCTTGGTCTGCTGTTACTTGAATTAAATCAGCTAACACGTTAGTTAAACCAACATTTCTTAATCCATAGACAACTACATACATTCCAATTGAAAAGAATACAATGGCCCAAGGAGCACCTTTTACTACTGTTCCTGTATTAACAGCTGGGCTTCTTCTAGCCATTATTAAGAAGAAAATAGCCACAATTCCAGCAATGATTGATACTGGTACTCCAATAAATTCACTAATAAAGTAACCAACTAGCAGGATTCCTAGCACTATCCAAGAAAGTCTGAACATCTTTTGATCACGAATGGCATCAACAGGCTTTTTGAGATCTGATAAGTTATAGTCCTTCGGAAGATTTTTTCTGAAATAAAGGTACAACACTAAGATGCTAGCACCTAGCGAGAAGAAGTTTGGAATGATCATTCTCGATGCATATTCAGCAAATCCAATACCAAAGAAGTCTGCAGAAACGATGTTCACTAGGTTACTAACGACTAATGGTAAACTCGTTGTATCAGCGATAAATCCACTAGCAATAATGAAAGGGAACACCATTTTTTCATCAAATTTCAGATTGCGTACCATGGCTAAGACGATTGGTGTTAAGATTAGTGCCGCCCCATCATTTGCGAAAAATGCTGCGACTAGTGCTCCAAGGATGGAAACGTAAATAAACATCCTTATTCCATTACCTTTAGCTGCTCTAGCCATATGAAGAGCTGACCACTCAAAGAAACCAATTTCATCTAAAATGAGTGAAATAATAATAATTGCAATAAAAGCTAAAGTCGCATTCCAGACAATGGATGTCACATCTACAACATCATTAAAATCAACTACTCCGACTAGAAGCGCCAGTATCGCTCCTCCGCAGGCTGACCATCCAATGGAAAGACCTTTTGGTTGCCAGATTACTAATACTAATGTAACTAAAAAAATCAATGATGCTAATACTACCTCTGTCACCACATAACCCCCTATTACGAATCACATGAGATACGTAATCCCTGCTCTTCTAATTCCTGTAACTTAAAATCTTGATTCGGAAGATGCTGTAGCAAGTTTTGAACAAAGGCATAGAACTCACTGTCTTTATTTAGGGAATAGATGATCCATTGACCTCTTCTTGTTTCTCGGACAATCCCTGCATCCTTCAACTTGCGTACATGTTGACTAATAGCAGGTTGGCTAGTTTTAAAAATTTCTACAAACTCACATACACAGCAATCATTGGAGTCAAGTATCTTAACCATAGTTAATCTTGTCTTATCACCTAAAAGCTTTAAGATGGTTGCTGCCTTTTCTATTTCCACTGTTGTGGATACTTGCATGAGAAACACCTCCTATATCAATTAGTGTTTATATAATAATCAACTTATTTGATCCCTTAATGGGTAGTATTTGTTATGTTCTGTTCCATAATTCAAACTATCAAATATGCTAATCACTATATAATCATTTGCTTATATAATAGTATGCTTATTTATTAATTTCAATAGTAACTTTGTAAAGGTTTTGTAAAGAACGAGATTCGGTGAAACAAAAAAATCCCTATATTAAGGGATTCCTTGGCACTTGGATTTATAATTTATAAAAAGAACACAAATTCCCCATTTTTAAGTTCATAAACACTTCCGAAGGATGGAAAAGATATATTCCTCATAAAAAAGTTAGTTACTATGCTTAATTTTCCGCTTTTGAATTAGTATGATCTTTCAGTATAAGATTTGGTATAGCCTTGATATAGAATAATTCTCCTATTAACTCCACGATAGTCTGTGTAACAATCACAGCTGAAGCTAACGTTGCCCATGACTGAGGTAAAGCTAAAGCTAATGGAAGAACTACAAGAGAGTTCCTTGTCCCAGTACTAAAGATTAATGTTCTTCCTGAACCGTTATCTAATTTGAACGCATATGCGATAAGACGAGATACAATTGGTGTAATAATTAAAAATAAAATATATATAGGAATTACGCGTACAATTATCTCGAAATCACTATATACCTTGCCAATTTGCGAAGCTACTACCACAATTAATACCAAAGCCATAAATGGGACGGGCAACCATGTTGTAAGATCTATTGCCTTCTCACCAATGGTATTCTTTTTAGCCCATAATTGAGTGATTACGGCAAGTATTAGAGGCGCAACTATTAGTAATAAAAAAGCTTCTAGGAATGGTTCTAAATGAACAACTTCTACCATCTCTTCACCTATAATTAGCCATAAATACACAGGAAGTAATAGCATTTGTACTACAAACAAAATAGGCGTTGAAGCTAACATCAATTTCTCATTCCCCTTCCCAAGTTGAGTAAAGACTATTACGTAGTCAATACAAGGAGTAAGTAAAACCAAACAAACACCTAATAAAATTGGAGGTGATTGAGGAAATATTGTTGTTAATATCCATACAATTATGGGGACAGCTATAAAATTTCCAGTTAGTAATGCCACCATGAATCTGAGATTTGAAATTGCCTCACGCAGTTTCAAGAATGGAATTTGGGCAAACATTCCAAACATGAGAATAGCTATGAGTGGCGAAATAGTCCAGTCTAAGCTATTAGCTAAATTCTCGTTTGTGATACCTAGAACTCCTCCAAATATAAGAGAAATACCATATATCCAAATTTGTTGATTTTCTAATTTTTCCCTAGTAATAATTATGTTCAAACTCCCCTCATTGATATTACATTCCTCGCCATCAATTTAAGCTAAACCAGCTAATAAAAAAATCAATGCTACACTAAACAAAATATTATCGCCCTTCCTTCACTTTTTCCCACAACAAGTGCCATTTGAATTAACCTTTGGAAAAGCTAAATCGACTATCTTGTTTTTAATAAAAGGATCGATTTCTTCAGGTAACTGATTTAATTTATAAAATTTCGCTTCTATTTCTTGATTGCTATCAGGTTTTATTTCTCCTTCGTACTCGGTACATAAATAACCAATGACAACCGTTTGATACTCATCTCCACTTTCCTCGACACGATTTATTAATGCCTTACCTGAATAGACACCAAATAATTTTATCGACTTTATCCTTATGCCTATTTCTTCTAAGACATTTCGTGTAATACATTCTTCCACTGACTCATTTAACTGCAATATTCCACCCGGAACTCCCCAAGTTGCACCTGAATATCTACTCAATAAAACTTCTCCATAATTATTAACGATAACTACACTTGGTCGTATAATTATTAATGGAGAATTTCCGATCATTTCTCTTAAGTCTTCACAATAACCCATAAATACCACTCCTTCTGGTGATTTTTTTAAAGAAACAATTTGCAGATATATTAATAGAGTAACCTACTACTTTTTAGCCGTAATTAGTTAGTCGCTTTATATCCTCATATTACCACTTTTTAACCTACGTTACTTGAAGAAGAAAAATACCGTGTGTTCCACTAATGCACCCGATGAATAAATAAAAGCTCCGAAAAGGAGCTTTAACCTGCACAACAAGATAATTTCGAAACATCTTTATCAAAAGTTAGGGCAGCCAGCTTCAATCCTTCTGCCATTGTTAGATATGGAGCCATCGTTTCTTTCAGATCTCCAACAGTTAAACCGAATTTAACAGCTAATGTTGCTGCATAAATTACGTCTCCTGCGTTTTCTGCCACTACATGCGCCCCTAACACTTTCAATGTTTTCGCGTCTGCCACTAATTTGAAAACACCTGTTGTTTCCCGGTTGACGAGCGCTCTTGGAACAGCCTCCAATGGCAAGACTGATGTTTTCACTTCATATCCATTTTCTTTTGCCTGTTGCTCTGTTAAACCAACAGTTGCAATCGATGGTGAAGTAAACGTAACACCCGGAACTACATCTAAATTCACCTTTTGATTTAGTTCGCCAATTGCATTACGGGCAGCAAGTCCACCTTCATAAGCAGCTACATAAACAAATTGGGGACCGAAAGTGACATCTCCAGCTGAATAAATCTGTGAATTGGTCGTTTTAAGATAATCATTAATGACAATTTCACCACGGGAGCCAACCTCAACGCCTGCAGCATGTAAATTTAATGATTCTGTATTCGGTTTTCTTCCAGTGGCAATTAGTAATTGTTCCGCTTCAATAATTCGCTTTTTACCATTTATCTCAACATACACTTTTTTAATATCTCCATCTTGCTCAACTCGTTCATAGGTTGCACCTGTTACTAAATTAATTCCCTGTTCTATTAAGGCCTTCGTAATAGCTTCAGAAATCTCTGGATCATATTCTTTTAATAAACGCTCACTTCTTAGTATTAAGGTAACTTCTGAGCCGAGATTATGAAATAGTTGTCCTAATTCTAAACCAATATATCCTGAACCAATCACGGTAAGACGATTTGGAACCTTCTTTAATTCCAATAAGTTAGTGTTTGTTAAATAGTCTACTTCGTCTAATCCAGGAATATCAGGTACAGTTGGAGAAGCACCTGTAGCTATTAAAAATCTTTTGGCTGTTAATTGAGTGCCATTTACTTCAACTGTATTTTCATTTACGAATTTTGCTTCACCTTTTATTAATTCAAAACCATAATCATCAATTAAATTCACATATTTTTCATTTCGCATCTCGGTTACTAAATCATTCTTTTGTTTTATTAATGGCGCTAAATCAACATTTGAAGCCGAAGTGTGTAATCCCACAAATGGATTATTTTTTGCTAGATGATTGATTTCCCCTGCTCTTAATAAGGTCTTGGATGGAACGCATCCGACATTAACGCAAGTTCCACCCACCGTTCCACGCTCAATCATAGCCACTTTTGCGTTCAAAGCAACGGCTTCAATGGCAGATGAAAAGGCAGCTCCACCAGAACCGATGATGATGTAATCATAATCATAGTTACCTGCATCATTTAAACTTATATCTATCCTTTTGTCCGATTGCACTTGTATTTCTTCTGCTTCGCCCGGTTGATATTTTGCATCAACAATGGCTTGTTTCGCTGATCCAACCCCTATATCATTCGGAAGCTCAAATACAGCTTCACCACGTCGAAAATCGGCATTAATCCCCTTTGCACCAATATTTTCAAGGGCAACAGCAACGTGTTCTTCACATCCTGTGCATGTCATTCCTTCAACTTTTAACCGATATTTTTTCAATAAATTCGTCTTTTGTTCCGATTGTAATTCTTCTGCTTCTCCTGGATGATAGTTTGCTTCAGCAATCGCCTTTTTGGCAGCTTTAACCTCCACGTGATCTGGAAGTTGAAATACAGCTTCTTCACGGCGAAAATCAACTTCAATCGCTTTTGCACCCAAGTTTTCAAGAGCAACAGATAAATGCTGTTCACAACCAGTACATGTCATTCCTTGCACATTTAATCGATATTTTTTCATGGTAAACCTCCTTTTACTCGACGGGAAGACCTAAGTCTAAAACTGCCGTCTTAATTGCATCTAAATTTGTTTTAGTTTCATCAAAAGAAACCGTTACTTCTGCTGTGCTTCCGTTGACTTTAACAGCTGTTGTGCCAGCACCATCTACTTGTGCAACGGCATCTTCCACAACAGATGGAGGGCAGCAATCCATTCCTGCCATAACCAAGAAAGTCCCAGTCTTATCGTTTTCAGTAATAGTTTTTACATCCTTCTCTAAATTCATAGCAACTGTATTCAAGTCACTCTTTGTTACCGATACTTTTTCTTGTTTGTTACTACACGCAATAACTACCAACAAAAGGGATAATACCACCATGGACGTGATTATCTGTACTTTCATATAAAGCACCCCATTTTTTTATATTCCCCCTTCAACGATGAATAAAAAAAGAAACATGCCAAAAACAAAAAACGTCGTGATCCATAATCCAATAACAGAACTTTTTCTTTTTCCCTTGCTCCCATAAACCATATAAAAGGAGTATGCAAGCAATACAATGGTAACGATGCTAAACAATAACCGGTATTTTAAAGAGTAGAATGCGAACGCGCCTGCAAACCCGGTAAGTCCAAGGGGAATCAAGATTAAAGGACCCAAACAACAACCAGCCATAACAAAAGCTGAAAACATAGTGGCTACTTGCGAGACTTTTCCCTTCATGACTTGAACCTTTCCATACTGCAACAATCATGTGTGGTTGTATCTTTCTTTGTTTCCTTTTGTATTTCAGGTTCAAGTTTCCTCCAACCCTTTAAAAGAGCAAAGACAAACAAAAGACCCATCAAGATGAAAATTAAATCTTTATATTCCGTGAAGTATGACCCAAGTGCTGTTCCTGCAATCAACGGAAGTAGTATAAACAGATGACACGGGCATGTAATGAGCGCGACAAGAAACCAACCTGAACTTTTTATTGTGTTTTTCATTCTGTTTCACCTCTTATTTTTTCAACAGTGTTTCAATAATAGGGCATTCATAAATATCTTTGTTTTCAGGACATCTTTCTTTAAGATCTATCAACATTTGTTCAATTCTTTTCAAATCTTCAATTTTACGCTGAATGTCCTCTATCTTAAGAACAGTGAAATCATACATATCACGGCACTTTACTTCATCACGATCAACGACCCCTAGCAATTTATCGATTTCATTTAAAGTAAATCCCAATTCCTGCATCCGTTTTATGAAATGTAATCGATCGACCGTTTGTTGGGAATACATTCGGTATCCTTTTTCGGTACGTTCAGGTTCTGGAATTAAGCCTAAACGCTCATAATACCGAATGGTTTCTTTATTAACACCGCACTTGTCAGCCAGTTCTCCGATACGAAACTGCATATGTCTCACCTCACCTCACTAACTGCATATACCTTGTACCTTAGTACAGGGTAAATATATAGTTTACTTCATTCATGAGGTTTTACTCACCCTTAGAGCTAGATAACGTGCTACCAAAAACAGCAGCTCCAACCTCAAAGGCTTCCGCAAGAGTCAACTTGTCCTTCGCGGTCATTGCATTCTTTTCATTCGCTTTTTGCCAATGTTCCTCGGAGCAATAAAATTGAATGGCTGGGCAACAACTAGTTGCAACAGATGTTGGCTCATTCGGTCCGCAAGAAGAATCACAGCAAGAGTTACTATTGGCAGCACCCGTTGTTCCCA
This sequence comes from Robertmurraya sp. FSL R5-0851, assembly GCF_038002965.1. Classification (NCBI taxonomy): domain Bacteria; kingdom Bacillati; phylum Bacillota; class Bacilli; order Caryophanales; family Bacillaceae; genus Robertmurraya; species Robertmurraya sp. FSL R5-0851. Next base: position 268,539 of record NZ_JBBOOE010000002.1, read on the forward strand.
AACCTACGATAACGGTATTAGGTTGTGCAACAGGTAAGTTGTTTTTAACATCAATAGTAATCTCTTCACCGCAAAATGCACATTCCGATTCAATCACTGCATCTGTATACATCGACGGAATGCCTAGAGCATCAATCACACACATGGAATAAGCAGGCGACTTTCCAGCCACAGTGACCCGGTGCGGTGTCGGAACCCCGGAAAAAGGATACGCCACCGTCACATCCCCAGAGTTTTGGTCCCAGTTAATTAAATCCAATTCCCTTAAACGCCTAAGTGCAGATTGGTCATCAATTTGTTCCTCTGTTGCAGTTAAATCATTGATGTTGATGATTTTTCCCTCAGACATGGAAAGAAGAATCTGTATGCGTCTATTATTCTCTGAAGTAGACAATAAACCGATTTTTTTCTCAAATCCTCCTACAGATAGGTTGAGTGACTGTAACACCTTGTCCTTTAACGATGGATTAAAATTATCTTGATTCATATCCTTGCCTCCTCTAATGATCTGCAATTGAAATTGTAGTAATTTTACGTCTAATATAGAATAAACCCTGTACCATGGTACAGGGTCAAGTGTGAATTTTTTTATATTTTCTTATTAAATTAACCTTCCCCTTTGGTTAAAAAAAGCTGTTCAGGATTGGTAGACTGTTTTTTAAAGGAAAGCTCGTTAGCTTGTGTGCTTAAAGGACATATCTTTACTTCTACTTATTTAAGAGATTCTTGAGTATTTTCTAGATATGAATTGTTATTAACCAACCATTTTAGAGTAAGTAATAGACATATAAAAGAACATATCAAAAACACACTTATAAAACCTAATACATCCACGAACCCATATCCAAGAAATGGCCCAAGTGTGGCACCTAAATCGACGACAATGGTGTACAAAGTTATTTAGGAGAACTCTGTTTTCGCCTCTAGATGATAAGTTTGAGTAAAGGGTATCAATGATATTGGTCGTACATGATGAAATTACAAGGTGTAACAACAACACCGTAAACCAAATGATGTAGGAAATATTAGATGGGATAATGAGAAGCATGACCGAATTAAAGGCCATGAAAAGAACTAATACAAGATGTTTCCTATCACTTCTATCGAGTACCTGACCAACTTTTCGTGAGATGAGAGGTAGCATCCCCCATCTTATCGCCTGTAAACCTCCTGCGACTGCCGTTGGACTTATAAGTACACGTGAAAAATCCTCTTTTTGAAATCTAACACCAATCAAATGACTAAGTGTTGCATTCATCATTCCCTCGAGGATCATGACTGAAAAAAACGCTGTAACTAGCATCCATATTAATGGTGTGTTATTCACATAACTTAGTACGTTAAGTACAGATACACCATTTGCAGGTTGTCTTCTGTTCCACCTAATGTTTTCGGTATATATCCATAGATAAATGGAGTCGTTGTAAAAACAGCCAATCCTAGGAAGAAACTGATTACTTCTAAACCTATTAGGTCAACTAAAAGACCTCCAATTAACATTCCTACTAAACTTGCTAGCCTATATAAACCATTATAAGTACCCATGTTTACACCAAGATTATCATCGGTAGATAAATGCATGATAATAAGGAAAGCACCCAACTTGAAAAGTGACCATGCCACGCCCCCATAAGCATCGAAGGATGATCCATATAGAAAAATCACTTGCTAATCCGTAACCAATTGTCGTGATTCCCGATAGAAAAACAGCCAGGGTAATTCCAGTTCGGAAAGACAACTTCTTGTATAAAAAACCTATTACTTACAGGATTCAAAGGAAGCCTCACAAACCGATTTATAGATAGTAGAACCCCTACTTCAATCAAGGAGTTTAAACCAACCCCACTCCAATGAATAGGTAAGACAATGTAAAGCATAGCATCACCAGCTAGGCAAATGGCTGTAATTAATGCCAAAGCAACAATCGACTGTCTATTCTTTTTCCCCATTATTACTATCCTTTTCTATAGGTTCTATTTAGCCAAAAGACCAGCCCTTTTAATGGCTGGTCTTTAGTTCACTTACAACAAGATGTTTTTTCTATTTCAATTTTTATGGGTCCACAACATGAACTTGTAGCAAGCACTTGACCTTTCTTCTCTGTATCACACGTGTTTACGTTTGAAATCGCAGGTTCATCGCAACAACTTGAGACTCCTACACTACATACGCCTGTTTCAGGTAATTCAAGATGAACTTCCTTTGCCCCCTCAAGGTCACCTGTAAGATAAGCTACAACCGATCTTACTTGCTCGTATCCTGTCGCTAATAGGAAAGTCGGTGCTCTTCCGTAACTTTTCATACCAACAATGTATAACCCTGCTTCTGGTTGTCTAAGCTCTGCTTCACCGTGTGGCCGCACTGTCCCACAGCTGTGAACGTTGGGATCAATGAGTGGTGCCAAGGCTTCTACACTCTCAACTGCTGGATCTAGATTTATACGAACTTCATTTAGGAACGAAGTATCTGGTCTAAAACCAGTACTTACAATCAATTGATCTATGCTATTTATAATAGTTTCTTCACTATTGTAGATACCTTTTACTGTTACATGGTTCTCTTCTTGTTTAACAGTATTAATATGAAATGGAGTAAAGACTTTCACAGCACCAGACTCAACCATTTTTCGAATTCTGATACCAAGCTCTCCACGTGCTGGCAAGCCATCCTTCTCTTGTCCCCCATAAACTTGAGAGATATTTGATTTTCTTAATACCCAGATAATATTTGTTTCCGTAAATTCTTCTTTGAGACGTGACAAGTCAAGTAATGCATTGATAGCTGAATGACCACTACCAACAACCATTACTGTCTTGTTAGCGTATTTCTCTTTATGGTCTCCAAGGACATTAGGGATTCCATATTCTATTTTACCTTTTAAGTTTTTCTCGGCCTTGGTCCATAACCCATTTGATAGAACTGGATTAGGTGTTCTCCATGTCCCTGAGGCATCAATAACTGCCCTAACTTCATAAATACTGGTTTGTTCTTCTTTTTCCACATAAATTTCAATAGAAGCTTCTTGTCTCTTCGAAGTTTTTAATTTATCAATACTCTTCCTTACAACTCCGACAACCTGTGTATTCAAATGTAGATTATTACTTATTTCAGGAAGATTACTCAAAGGGAGTAAATAGTCTTGAACAAGTTCAGAACCTGTAGGAATAGCGTTTAGATTAGGCGCAATCCATCCTGTTTGTTCGAGCAAGGATTTCGCTACCTTATCAAGGTTATATTGCCATGGGGAAAACATCTTAACATGTCCCCATTCGAGTACACTTGCACCAACAGAGTGAGCTCTCCTTTTGAAATAAGGTGGGCTGCCGCAGCTAGCCCTACTGGACCTGTTCCAATGATTGCAATTGGTAGTTTTTCAACATTCGTTTTCATATATTTACTCCCTTTCCTTTATATAAGTTTCTAATCTTCAAATTGTTATCAAAAAATTGCAATTTACAACTAACATCTCTGTTTAATGAATCTATGTTTTTAAATAACGTAATAACTTTCGAATGACAAACTTCGAATCAGGCCCGACCCCTCTTAAAGTAGCAGAAGCAAAGGAGCGTTGACCTTCTATCCCTACATAATACAATCCCTCGACTGCGGTACTGACACCAGCTACATGAAGGGGGTCACCATTTAAATCAATTGCTCCAATTCCTATTAAGTGAGGTAGATGATTTCTATATCCAGTTGCAAAAATTACAGTATCCACTGGCTCCTTACTTCCATCTGGCCAAATGACTCCGTCACTATAGAATGAAGTAAACATTTGAAGTTGGTCTGGTTTACCTATTTCAAGATGTTCTTTATATTGTCCAAGATCAATTACTGAATTTGATTTGGGTGCAGTTTTACCAAATCTCCAAAAAGGGAAATGATCAAATCCAGTTATCTTTAGCCAAAAGTGAAGGTCTTGACCTAATACTTTTTGTTTTAGTAGATGAACCTGATTTCTTACTGCTAAAGTTACCTTACTAACCTTTGAAAGCTCAATGGCAATTTGGACAACAGAATTGCCACTTCCAACAACAATTATTCTTTGGTTAATAAAAGTGTCTGGATTACGGTACTCAGAGGAATGAAAAATACGACCTTTAAATAATTCCCTTCCCTTTACCACAGGTATAAACGGATTTCGAAACGAACCTGTAGCATTAATAACTGTTTTAGAATGATACCTCTCACTAGTCTTAATAACAACCGTAAAAATATCATTATTTTTCTCAACAGATATTACTTGCTTATTTACTTCTACTGGAAGTTGGAAATGTTGAATATAGTCATTCAAGTAACTTATTACTTCAGATTTGGTAGGATAATAATCGCGCTGTCCTGGAAATTTCATTCCTGGCAATGATGACGAGTATGCTGGTGAAAACAATCTAAGACTGTCATAATAATTAGGCCAAGAACCTGCTGCAGAGTTACTCAATTCAAGAATTAAAAATTGAAGACCACTTTTTCTTAAATAATACCCAGATGCTAAACCTGCCTGACCTCCACCAATTACAATAGCATCCCAAATTTTATCCATATACGCCTCCACTTTACTTTTAAATTGCAAATTTATAACAAAATGGGAGTTACCCCAAAATATTTCTACAACATACACTAGATTTAGCCATAGCATCATTTAAAAGTTTAATTGAACGTATAACCGTTTCTTTTTCAAACTCATTCATATGAGAAAAAACTTCATTTAAATATGAATTCATCTCATGATCAATAGTGGTTGCAATAAATTTCCCTTCAGTTGTTAGGGAAAGAATACTAATCCTTCTATCATCAGGGTCAGGTGTTTTTTTTACTAAGTTCATTTTTACTAATGATTGTATTTGACGACTAAATGTCGTAATATCAGTTCCGAGTATATCGGCAATTTGTTGGATAGAAGGTTTATGATGGTGGTCGATCTCATAAAGGATATGACTTTGAATGAGGGATATATCATATCCGCCAGTACTACAACAATTTTTATTTAAAAGTCCAAAACGTCTTGTCATCACTTGAAACAATTCTCGAAGATTTTCCAATTTTACCACCTCATCCCTATTATATAAAATAGATTGCAAATTGCAACTATAAATCTTTAATCTTTTCTGAACATAATCCCGAATATGCCGAGTTAAAACTTCGAAATGTTTGTTCCCCATATAACTTTACATTACCTTTAAAAAAGTGTTGAATCATAAATTCTTTTGCCTCTTCAATTTCATAATTCCTGGATGACATGACTAGTTTAAAATAGGACACGAAGTAATCAATTGAGAGAACGCTAGAATGATTCACTGTCATATTCTCTCCCCCTTTAATTAGTTGGGACAATCATCTTTTCCATTGCCATAACATCAACAAACTTCCCATCCAGAATTCCCTGATTTTTAAAAGTACCAACCTCTCGAAATCCATTCTTATTATACAAAGCCTGCCCGATCTTATTATAAGGAAATGTAAAAAGGACGATCCTATAAAACCCATTTTCAATTGCCACTTTCTCAATTTCTTTTAGTAAGAGGCTTCCTACTCCCTTGCCCCTGTAATCCCGAGCAATATAGATCGATAAGTCACCAACACCTGCATATGCGCAACGGCCACTATACTGATTTATCGATGACCAACCTAATACGTGCCCTTCTTGTTCGGCGACAATTATTTTATAACGGCCCTTGTGTTGGTCAAACCAGTTCTTCATATAAGAAAGATCTTTTGTCTCAGATTCTAGAGTTGCTATTCTGTCTTCAATTCCTTGGTTGTATATATTCATAATGGGTTCTAAATCCTTTATGTTTGCTTCCCTAATTAACACTATTTTACCCCCCTAACATTTACCAAGTTATTACTAAATTAAATATAAACCATTTAACTTGCATTTTGCAAGTATTTAATAAATAAAGGGGAAATACTTTCTTTGACTTCCCCTATTGAACTCCCTCAGTTTAATACGATTTTCTCACGAATGCTCGCTTATTCGCAGGATTTCATAACCCTTAAGATTGTATATGCAAAAAGATGGAGTGAAATAAGACGCTTAGGCTTCATGAAGACATGTTTAAATAGAGGAGTTCCATTCAACTCCATATTCTACCATATAATGTACATCTCCACGCGGCCCCTGGCGGCTTTCCCTCCCATGTCTCAACGGGTCATATGCCCTATCATTCCTTCGTTACGCCTATCCAAGGGGTGGAGGCCAGTTGTGCTAAACTAATGGGTCAGTGCCCTTTTGTTGAATAAACCTGGTACTCCGTACATATTTTCATCCTGCAAATAAGCCAACATTCGTATATAATAGTAATTCTATAAAGTTCTCTTCGAGAACAAATCCGTCTACTTCATAATATTTTTAAGCAGCTTGATCGAGTAAAATGTGAACTTTACCAGGACAATATGTCTCATTCCGACGTGCAATTCCGACAAATATACGTGCAAGCTTACCTACTAATTTCAAAATGGACTTCATCTTTTTCATTTTTTTCATATTCACATTGTTGGCATGAATTGCTTTAAATTCGGGGTTATTCGCTACTAAACTCATTGTAGCTAAGAAAAGAAACCTTCGTAATCTAGACCTTCCCCGTTTAGATATGATAATTTGCCCTCTCCACTTACCTGAACTTGCTTCAGATAGGTGTAAGACTGCATGTCGAAGTAGTGAGTTTCCGTGAGAAAAGCCACTTAAATCCCCTGATTCTCCAAGAATTCCAGCTAATGATATTTCACTGATACCCTTTATCGTAAGCAACTTCTTGGCAAACGGTATTTGTTTTAACACTTCCTTAACAGCTAGTTCAACTCTTTCGAGTTGACAAACTGCAAGATCATATTCCTCTAATAATTGTTCCAGATGAAACTTATGAGCATCAAGAGCTTGTCCAGTCCCGATGGACTTTTTGGCAAGATTAATTATTAATTGAGCTTTCTTTAGGCCAGGCTGCCTTTTCATAATAGATTTCCACCCTGTAACAACGTCCTCGGGTTTTAAAGAACGCAGTTCAGTTGGTGAAGGAAATAGACGAAGTGTAGCAATAGCACCTTTTTTCGATATATCCTTAAATACTTGCCTTAGTTCAGGAAAAACCATATCCACCCAACGATTTAATTGATTAATTGACATTACTAGTCGTTTAACCACAATATCTCGATTAGACATTAGAACCCTTAGTTTTTCAAATGACTCTGATGTGTGACGCACAAAAGAGTAATAACCATTTTTCACCATATCAGCAATAACTAAAGCATCCTTTTTACCGCTTTTTGATTGAGTGTTATCACGGTTTTCTTTATTCTTTTTTACTAAGTGGGGATTAACCGTTACAACCTCCACACTCTGTTTAATTAGCCACTTTGAGAGGTTTATCCAGTAGTGTCCCGTAGGTTCCATACCTACTATAATTGAATCTAGTTGGTTTAATTTTTGGAGCCTTTGTATCCACTCCATAAAGAATGAAAAGCCAACTTCACTGTTTTCAAAAGTAAGAGGATCTCCTACTACGATACCTCGGTAATTAACAGCTCTAGCTACATGGAATTGTTGGGCAATATCCACCCCAACAACCAGATGTTTATCAGAAATTCTTTCTATTAGTTGATTTTGTTTGTCTTGCATTTTAAACTTCTATTTGAGCTTCCTCCTTAAGGTTTGAGTTAGAGTGGTGTCTATACTAATATCTTACTGAGGGACTCTCTTTTTATCAAAGCCCAAAAATAACTATCTACAGGAATGCTAAACTCCCTCAATAAACAAAGTGAAAACTCACGTTTTCTCCAGTATTCTCAGTAATTTATAGAACGTTATTATAGAGTTAATGCTCGGTACTATGGTTGGATATATCTTGTAAGGATAAATTTGGGCTTTTGAAGCAAAAAGACTGATAGCTCATTAGCCACTCAATTACAAAAATTGGTGGGTGAGTTAAAATATGATCGCACTGGTGGGGTCACTTTGCATTAGGTTGAGGCGTTTTCTTTTAAATCACCAAATAGTGTTAAAAGAGTACATGAGGACAACTGATGTACGAATAGTTTAGGTGGAATAAAGCTCTAGCTTATTGACAACATAAATAACCAAATCTACTATTTTAAATAGCCGAACTGTTATGACGATATTATTAATAATTGGATTACTCAATTTTCAAGAGTATATAAAGGAGGGGTGATATGAACAAAATCTCAGATGAGGATTGCTGTTCTGTTATTGATGAATTTTTAACTATCATAGGAGGAAAATGGGCATTTTTGGTGATTGGTCATTTGAATAAAGGTGCATTACGATTCAATCAACTTCAACGCAATATTAACACCATTAGCGCCCAGTCTTTAACTAAAACTTTAAAACATTTGGAGAAAAGTGGTATGATTTACCGACATGCACTCCCAACTGTACCTGTTACCGTAGAATATTCCCTAACTGACAAAGGTCAAGATTTCCAAAGCATCCTTGAAGAAATACGTGATTGGGGCCAGAAATGGGAAAAAGAAAATAGTAGCAATTCTACTAAATAGTACTTTTCTTTAACAAGTACCCGCTACCCTGGTTACTGTTAAAAAAGATATATAAATAAAAATGGTCATCCAGAAATATTTTCTGGTTGCCTAATAATACAAACTGAACGTGGTACGAGACTCCGTTATTCAATCCTAAAGAATCAGTAGAATCTATTAGAAACTAAGTTAAGAAGCGCCACCTCCTAAGAAAGTGGACTTTATTATTGGGTTACCTTTTGAACATCTGTTTCATGAACTAGAATACAGCTAATTGATCCAGGATCCTTAATTTCATACTGTCCATATTGTAGCCGTAAATCCACCATATAGACGTTTATTTTCATTCATTATATCTTCTCCTTCCAGTATTAGTGACAATCTTAGATTATGTAAATACTCTATAAGCGTTAAAGACATATGCCTATTATTCTCATGAGAGCCAGAAAGTTTTTCTAAAAGCATAATCCGTACTAAAAGGGAAGAAAGTTATATTTTGGGGTGATCCTTTTTTCATTAAGTATTAACAAATCAGTATCCAGGAATGTATTCCTCGTGGATAGAAAATGCAACCAAAAAATCCCTTAATAAAAAGGGATCACTAAACACTACTTTTATTAGGCTAATAATATTTAAGACCACTTTATACAGTAACATACAAATGAAAAAAGTAGATTATCCTTTAAAAATAACACTTCCCACTTATATATTAGACTACTGTTTCTAATTCTAGTGGTTCAACATGGACATGCACATTATATACTTCATGTTTTATCTTAAGCTCACTTTCGACCTTAGTGGAGATATGATGGGCTTCCTGTAAACTTAGTTCTGAGTGTACTAGTATTACAGCATCAACTACTTGATTATTTCCGTAATTTCTTGCCTTTATGTCTTTAACTTCTTTCACTCCATCAGTCTTAAGGATAGTTTCTTTGTAGATCATTATATCCTCGTCATCAAATCCATCAGTTAAGTGATGAGAAGACTCTCTAAAGATCTCCCATGCTGTTTTACATATTATTAAACCTACTAGAACAGCAGTTAAAGGATCTAACCATGGAAGATTTAATTGTGCTCCCAGAATTCCTATTACAGTTCCTATACTTACTAAAGCATCTGATAAGTTATCTTTTGCAGCTGCCCTACGGTGTTTGTCAAGATAGTTGTCGCATTTAACTTGTTTACTAGTGTAAGAACGTAAGGGTAACTACCGCGCTTTGCTTGGTGGTCTTCTCATCAAAGAACAGAATTCATTCTGTTCTTTGATGAGAAGGGAATGGGTAGTTCAAGCTCAGTCGCAGTGGGGCTATTTTGTTCCATCCTTTTCTATCTTGTCCTTTATTGGGTTTAAAGCCACTGAATCATGTGCACTCCAGTCTCTAGTTGAGCGCGTCCAACGTTCTGGATGCTTTTGTTTCGCTAGTTCATAAACTTCTTTGCGCTTTTTCAGTATCCCAATATGCGCACCTGTATGGCATTGTTCTGGCGTCACAAAATTTATACCACTGTGTAAATGTATACAGTTATACCAATTCACAAATCTTAATGCCCATTCACGTGCAGCCTCAAGTGTTTCAAAGCCTCTGTACGGGAATTCAGGTCGATATTTCAGAGTCCGAAACATTGCTTCAGAATAGGGATTGTCATTACTTACTCTTGGTCTTGAATAAGAGCTTTGGATCCCTAATTTTTCAAGTAATACCTGAAATGTTGCGGCTTTCATGGGACTGCCATTATCGGAATGTAAAACGAGTGGTTTACCTTGGATTTTTTCACTAATAATCGTCTTCTTCATTAAATCTTCAGCGTGTTTTGCCTCCTCTGACTCCCAAATCTCCCAACCTACGATTTTTCTACTAAAAATATCGATAATTAAGTAGAGTCGATAAAACAAGCCTTTCACCGGCCCTTTTAACCACGTTATATCCCATGTCCATACCTGGTTTGGGGCTACTGCTAAATGACTTTCTGGTAATCTACCCTCGGGCTTTTTGCTTCTTCCCCGATGATTTTGCATTTTATGCTCACGAAGAACTCTATAAAAGCTAGATTCGGAGGCGATATAAATGCATTGATCTGCTAATTTTGGCACGATTTGAGTAGGCGGTAGGTCTACAAATTCCTCTTTTTTAACAACCTCCAGTATCTCTTGTTTTTCCTCTATCGTTAATTTATTTTTTGGCTCTGGACGTAACGCAATAGGGCGTTGATCCTCCTTGATTCCACCTTCTGAAATCCAGCGTTCATAGGTGCGAACGCTAATGTTCAATTCTTTACACGCCGGGGCTAATCGCGCACCATTTTGGTTTGCTTCTTGGATGAGTTCTACTGCTAGTGCGCGATCTGACGGGCTGATCATTCGTCCTCTTGGTCCCCCCAGATCGCTTGGGCCTTTTTTCTTAATAGTAATAAGGCTGCAGCTTCTGCCAATGCTTTTTCTTTTTTACGCAAATCTTTCTCTAATGCCTTTCCTCGCTTTTTCTCCTCTTTTAATTCTTGATTTAACTGCTTTGTTTGACTAGATTCTCGCCCATTTGCATTAAGGCATGAATCTCGCCATGCGTCAATCTGTTCTTTATAAAGTCCCTTTTTTCGACAATACTCCGCTAGCTCCGCACCATTCATTGAGTATGTTTCCATAACTATGAGAAACTTATCTTCACTGCTCCAGTGTTCAGAACTTTGTCCATCTCCGGGTGTGGGGTTTCCAGATGATCTAGCCTCTTTTCTCCACTTGTAAAGCGTGGGTTCAGTAATGCCCAACTCTTCACTTAATTGGCCAACCGATTCATTAGTGGGGGGCATCATTCTCTTAATAATTGATGCTTTCTCTTCCTTTGTATAACGTTTACCATTATTACTTTTCATGTCGATCAACCTCCGTGTATGATTTAAACTATACACTAAAGTTCCCTACGACATCTATCCTAACAGAGGGGGCCTAACAGACTGACTTTTTATTTCTCTTGCTAAATTAATGTTGTATCGATAAACAAAATACATAACAATCGCAGAGAATAAACCAACCCATGCAGAGACTAAATTGAGGGACTCATGACTACCTATAACAAACTTATTAATAGCCTCAAAAACAACATTCAATCCCACCGCAGCCATAATAAATGATGCTACCATAGAAGCAACTGTTTCTGCTTTCCAATGTCCGTACGGATGATTCTTATCTGCTGGCTTCTGTGCAAATTTTAGCCCAATTAAAACGGCTATAGAAGCGACAATATCAGTACCATTATTAAGACCATCTGCCCTTAAAGCTTCTGATCCAGACCATAGGCCAACTACTACTTTAACTATTGATAAGAAAATATAAGTAATAATAGTAATAATTGCTCCAAATTCCCCACGTTTGAGGTCTTTATATTTTTCTTTCTCTAACAAAAATACCTCCCTTACCAAGCCAATTTATATTACCAAAACAAAATGCCGTGGGTCTACAGCAACCTTTTTTGTTCGATAAACAAATCTAACCTGGAGAGAAATATGTTTCGCTAGGTAAAAACTAATAGATACATTAAATATTTAACTTTCCTATTCTTCTAAAAAAGTAGCTTACTTTATTTTTCTAAAATAAAAAAACCGTAGAAATACTCTACGGTTTTATAAAAGATATGTGTCCTCTCAGTTTAGGTTATAATATTTGATGAGAAGCCTTTGTTATTATTTATCCCTTATCTTAAGTAGTCTCAGGCTATTTAAAGTAACAAGTAAGGTAGCACCCATGTCTGCAAATATAGCAATCCATAGGGTTAACCAGCCAGGAATAACAAGTAACAAAGCAATTAGCTTGATTCCTAACGAAAAAGTAATATTCTGCTTAATAATCATTAAAGCTTTTCTACTGAGTTTTAAGGAAAAAGGTAATTTACCCAGATCGTCTGCCATGAGAGCAATATCTGCCGTTTCCAGTGCTGTATCTGTTCCTGCACCTCCCATGGCAATCCCTACTGTAGAAGCTGCTAGAGCCGGCGCATCGTTTACACCGTCCCCCACCATAGCAACACGATCACACTTAGCCCTTAATTCTTTAATAAAGGCTAACTTATCTTGTGGAAGTAACTCTGCCTTTACGTCAGAAACCCCAACTTGAGCCCCTATCGCTTTAGCGGTTCCTAGGTTATCACCTGTCAGCATAATCGTTTTTTGTACACCTAGTGAGTGTAACTTGTTAATAACAGCTTTACTATTTTCCCTTACCACGTCAGCTACAGCGATAAGTGCCATAATGTGTTTAGATGTGCCAGACACCATGACTGTTTTACCTTGATTTTGTAATTCAGTAATTAAAGTCTTAAGGTCATTAGGAATCCCACCAGCTAAAAGCTCTTCAAATAAGCTAGGGCTACCAACATAATAGGATTGGTTATCTACAGTACCTTTAATTCCTTTACCGGTGATTGAAGTAAAATCATCAACTGTCGTACTTTGATAAGGTAAAATCATTTGTTCAGCTCTTTTCATGATGGCTGAAGCTAACGGATGTTGAGAACCATTTTCTAACGCAGCAACTATGGTAAGGTGTTCATGATCATCTACATCTTGTTGTGGAAGATAATCTGTTACAACAGGAACTCCCTTGGTTAACGTTCCTGTTTTATCAAAGGCTATTGCTTTAATCGCACCCAATTCTTCTAAGTGAATCCCACCTTTAATAAGAACCCCATTTCTAGCTGCATTACCAATCGCTGTGACAATGGAGACAGGGGTGGAAATAACTAAAGCACATGGACAACCCACAACTAAAACGGCTAGTCCCTGATAAATCCATGTATTCCAATCTGTACTGAAAAATAAAGGCGGAATGACAGCCACTCCTAAAGCAATGAGCATGATTACTGGGGTATAGTATTTAGCGAACCGATCCACAAATGCTTGAGATGGAGCACGTTCTGCTTGTGCTTCTTCAACCAAATGGATGATTTTTGAAATTGTGGTATCATCCACATGCTTAGTTACTTTAACTTCGAGTAACCCTTCCTCATTTAAAGTTCCTGCAAACACTTCATCATTTTCACCTTTGGATACTGGAACAGATTCACCCGTAATAGCCGACTGATTAACAGAAGATAACCCTTTTACAACCACACCATCCATTGCAATCTTCTGCCCTGGTTTGACTACCATAATATCGCCAATTTGAATATCCTCTACTGCTACCATAAGTTCTTTTGACCCTCTTCTTATGAGGGCTTCTCGTGGAGCAATATCCATTAAAGAGCGTATAGATTGACGTGCTTTGTCCATGGAGTAAGTTTCTAAGGCTTCACTGATAGCAAACAGGATAACCACTGTCGCTCCTTCACCCCATTCTCCAATAATCGCAGCACCTATCACCGCAATAGTCATGAGTGTCTTCATATCAAATTGGAGACGTAATAAATTTTTTAATCCAGTTGTAAATAATCTATAGCCACCCACTAGAATGGAAGCACCATAAGCTATAATAGAAGGTAAGCTTTCTTCTCCATACTGGTTACCTGAAAACCAACCCATTAATAGAAAAATTAGAGACATAATTACAGTGGCGTGTTTTTGGAAAAAGGGTTCTTTCTTTTCATCAAAACGTTCATTTTCAGGTATTACTTTTATATTCTCAAAAGCGCCTGCTTTTTCTAATTCTTCGATCGTTGTGTCACCGTATACCGTTACTTTGGAAGCACCAAAATTTACAATCGCATCAGAAACACCATCCAGGTGTTTTACGTTCTTTTCGAACTTTGTCGCACAGCCAGCTCAGGAGAATCCTTGGACTCGATATACTGCCTTTTTACTTGTTTGTTCAACTGCTTCACCCATGAGTTTTTATCTCCTTTTGATGCATAATTGCAATCATTATAAGTTGTTTTACATGATCATCATCAAGAGAGTAAAAAACTAATTTACCCTCCTTACGGTATTTAGCTAACCCTAAGTTTCTAAGAAGTCTTAAGTGATGGGATGCCGTTGCCGTGGTACAACCGACGATATTAGCTACATCACAAACACAAAGTTCATCTTCCTCACTTAAAGAGTAAGCAATTTTAATTCTAGTGTCATCTGAAAGGGCCTTAAATATTTGTGCAACAGTAAGGGTATCTACTGCAGAAATTGACTCTTTACCTTTTTTTACCTTTTCTTCGTCCACACAGGATATTTCACAGATATCTTCTTCTTTCATAAATTCACCCCTTTATTCAAATGTTCGTTTGATTATCAGTATATGTAATTAAAGTTTAATGGTCAATTACTATTGGGAGTAATTTATGATATTTTATCTTTAAATGATTATAATTAATTATCAATTGTTGCTACATATATTTCCGTCTTGCACATAGTATCCACATCATTAACATACATAGTGTTTAGTTGAGAGAAACACCTCCAACACCTTACTAAAAACAAGGTTCTTGTCACCAATTTAGTCTTGCTAAAAGGGTTGTAATTTCTACCTCTAATATCCCTTATAAAAAAACTCCCTCAACTAATAAGTGATTAATCCAGACATTTTATTTTTCTCTAATTTTTATAGGGGCCATTTTATATAAAATACCCTCTATTTCATTGCATTATCTTGAACGGATAAAATTTAAGTATATAAGCAAACAAACTCACTGGACTTACAACAAGTAATTGTTGGTTATCATAGAAGATATTAGCTATTTTTGTTGACATATATTTTATGCAGTCCAATTCTTAAATTCTAATTTCTCTGAAAAAATCCTTTAAAAATTAACTAAAATATTTCTATGAACAACATATATCTTATATAGAAGATGATAGATTTTTTTAAGATAATAAGATGGGAATTTGAGAACGATTGCATTGTATCTATTTACTCATTATAAAACACTTTAAAGAAATAATGACTCATTTCTTTAAAATTCTTCCTTATGTAATACGTTAATGTAATACGTTAATCCAATTGTCAATTGCAATGGAAATCATCTTTGTTGTTAACAAAGTTTGTCGAATAAATGCGTTGATTGTAAACAAGAGATTAAATTTGTAAATAAAATGTAAATGCCATTTGTGTTAATTATATTCTCTATGAGATACCATTGAACTATCCAAAAAAAATATTAAACTACACTATTAAGAAAACACCGAACACCCTAGTATTATAGAACTAAATTCAGGAGAAAGGAATAAACATTTTTGTTATCTATATATTTACAATATAAACACCCTACGTTAACAAGCACTTAAAACTACTAAAATATTATATTACATGTAAACCAAATTAGGAGGAAAAAAGAATTTAAAAAAGAAAATTATACCTTTTGCAATTGTTACTTCCTTAGCTCTTACTAGTTTTACAGGATCTTTCTCCTCAGTTGAAGCCAAAGATAATAGCCAAAATACCGGTAAAGTAAAAAATGTTATCTTTTTAATAGGGGATGGAATGGGTACATCTTATACTTCAGCATACCGTTATCTTAAGGATGATCCAACTACAAAAATTACAGAAAAAACAGCCTTTGATCAATATCTAGTCGGACAGCAAATGACATATCCGGAAGATCCATCACAAAATGTTACAGATTCAGCTTCTGCTGCAACAGCCATATCAGCTGGAATTAAAACATACAACAATACAATTGCTGTAGATAATGATGAAACTGAAGTAAAAACCGTACTAGAAGCAGCTAAAGAGAAAGGCAAATCAACTGGCATTGTCGCTACTTCTGAAATTACACATGCTACCCCTGCTTCTTACGGGTCTCACGATAGTAGCCGTAAAAATATGAATAGTATAGCTGATGATTATTATGAAGAGTTAATCAATGGAAAACATAAATTAGATGTTATGCTCGGTGGAGGAACTGACCTATTTGTACGACAGGACCGTAACCTAGTAGAAGAATTTCAAAAAGATGATTATAGTTACGTAACAAATCGAAATGATTTACTGAATAATAAAGATGAGCAAGTTCTTGGCTTGTTTGCACCAACAGGTATGCCTAAAGCGATAGACCGTGAAAATGATACTCCTTCCTTAGAGGAAATGACAAAAACCGCAATTGATCGCTTACAAAAGGATAAAGATGGTTTCTTCCATATGGTTGAAGGAAGCCAAGTTGATTGGGCCGGTCATGATAACGATATCGTTGGGGCTATGAGTGAGATGGAGGATTTTGAGAAAGCATTCAAAGCAGGAATTGAATTCGCTAAAAAGGATAAGAATACATTAGTTATTGCCACAGCAGACCACTCTACAGGTGGCTTTTCTATAGGGGCTAACGGAAATTATAACTGGTTTGGTGAGCCAATCAAATCAGCAAAACGCACTCCAGATTTTATGGCTAATCAAATTTTAAATGGCGAAAACGTGGAGGAAACTTTAAAACAATTCATTAGTCTTGACTTATCTAATAAAGAAATTCAAACTGTTAAAGATGCAGCTGTAACTAAAAACTTCACAAATATAGACAATGCCATTGAAAATATTTTTAATGAACGTTCTAAGACTGGCTGGACAACTGGTGGACATACCGGTGAAGACGTCCCAGTATATGCCTTCGGTCCATCAAGTGATAAATTTGTTGGCAGTATTGACAATACTGACCACGCAAAAATTATCTTTGATTTATTGAAATCTAAAATTAACATTAACGATAAATAACTTGAAAAAATAAAAGAATGTCCATTGTAATCTACAATGGACATTCTTTTTAACATAGGGGAGTTAAAATGAAAAAAGCAATATTTCTATGTTTAATATTATCTATTATATTAATAGGTTGCTCCAATAATAGTAATACTACTAATAAATCTGTTACAACAGAGAGAAATCAAGATATAAAATCAAATTCAACAAATTCTAACAATGGAATACCAAGTTACTATCAAGATTATATTGTTAGTCCTCAAGTGATAGATGACAGGACTATACTAGAGATAGGGCAATCGTTTAAAGATCATAAAGGTGAGGGAATATTAAAGGCAATAAATAATGAAACTAATACTTTTCTTATAGGTCAAATCGAATTAACTATAAGAGAAGTAAAGATACTCCAATTTAAACCAGATTATAGCTTAATTGATTTCTATCACTCTTATACTCAAGCTCAAGAGTTTGATTTTATTAAACTATTTGTAGAAATAAAAAACACGTCAAATAAACCTCTAAAATTTGCACCTGCTGCAATAATAAACACCAATTCAGGTGAGAAAAAGACATGGGAAGATGATATTTACCTAGAGGAATTAAATGGACAAATAGAAGCAAATGCAAAGAAAAAGGGTAACATAGGTTTTATTTTAGAAGAATCAGACATTGACTCGATAGAGATTACAACAAGCGATGTTTTTAATCAAACAGATAAAAAAATAACTGATGCTGGAAAGATCCAAATTGAATTTTAGTATCTTCTTATGTTCAATTCCAACCTAGAACTAATATATAATTTTCTATTATATCTTTTTCCATATTTTTATTGAAAAAGGAACTTAGGCTTCAAAATAAATTTTGAAACCTAAGTTCTTTTTTCTCAGTGATTAAATTTTTTTTAGGCATATGAATGTAGACCAGCAATAATTAGATTAACGAATATTAGATTGAAAATAATAATACCAAAACCTATTACTCCAAGCCAAGCTGATTTCTCACCATGCCATCCTTTCGATAGACGGAGGTGTAAATAGGCAGCATAAAATAACCACGTAATTAAGGCCCATACCTCTTTAGGATCCCATCCCCAGAAACGAGTCCAGGCTATTTGCGCCCAAATCATTGCAAAAATAAGAGCCCCTAAAGTAAATATTGGGAAACCGATTGCAACTGACCTGTATCCAATTTCATCGACCAAATCAAGTTTGATATTTTTTGTTAATGGCTGAAGAACTGCAGCAATTCTCTTTTTAAAAATAAATCTAAGAATTCCATATAGAATTAAACCTGTAACAGCAGACCAAACCACCGTGTTTAATTTACCTGCTGCGACGATTGCTGGTACCTCAACAAGAGCTTCCATTTTACCTTTTGTAAGTAATTCTCCTTGATTTGGCCCTATAATTGAAGGTAAATTATACGTCAATTCAACCACCTGATCATTTTTATCAACCCACTTATAGACCGCCTCATACCCTATTCCTCTAAATATACTTGTAATTACCACAAATGCAAGCGTCGCCACAATCGTGTACAAGACCACCTCTAGCCAAAAATTCCCTTTTGAGCTTTTTGTCTGATCAACAGAACGAATTAGATAAATTACACCTGCAATAAAACTACTCGCTAAAATAGCTGATCCTAGTGCCGTTGTTGTTACATGGATAGCGAGCCAATCACTTTGTAGAGCGGGTATTAATGGAGCAATATCTGTTGGAAACATGCTCCCATAAGCAATAATCAACAATGTAATTGGTAAAGTAAACAAACCGAGTATAGCTACCTTGTAAATAAAATAAAGTATAATGAATGAAAGAACCATCATCATGCTAAAAGCAGTTATAAACTCGAACATATTACTAACAGGCGCTTGTCCAGATGCAACCCATCGTGTAATAAAATAACCCAAATGTGAAACAAAAGCTAGGATGGTGACAATTATTGCGACTGTCGCCCATTTGCTCGGTTTTTCGTATAGCTTTCTTTTATCTCGAATGGCTCCACCAAATAAAAATGTTGCAACTAGATAAAGTAAGAATGCTGTATATAGTAAATTACTACTTAAAGCTACCACATTTATTCCTCCTCTATTTATTTTTAGTAGTTTCGTTTGATTGGTCGGATAGTTTATTAATGCTGGATTCTTTTAAAATACCGTTTATTTCGTTTCGCATTCCATACCAATTTTTATTTGTATGTGCTGCAATTAATAAGCTGTCACCGACTCTTCTAATCCATATTCGTCTATGATTCCAGTACATTCCTTGAATAACTCCAATCATGAAAATAGCTCCCCCTACACCAAGAAACCATAGAGTATGGTCTTTCCGAACTGTCAAAGCCGAAAGGTTTTTCGTTTCAAGGCCTTCAAATTTTAGTTTTAATTGATTGTCTTCCACTGGGTCGAGCGTTTGTTGGATGGCAACAAAGCTTTTTTCGCCTTCTGGTTTTGCAGGAGATATCATATTAAAAACAAATGCTGGGTTGTCGGGAACTCGGCTTTTTGTATCAGGTTCACCTTCGTTATTGAAATAGAAGTTTGGAAAATAAGTAACTATTTCGACTTTATACCCATCGCCTAAATCATACTCCTTCTTTGGATCCAGCAAATCTACAGTAATCTTACCAAAACTTTCTTCTGTCTCTTTGTCTATTAAACTAAAAGTAAACTTATTCAATTCATTTAATTTATAAGAAGTCTGGTAAAGAGCATATGAATCGTATTTTAAGGGATAATTTACTCTTATTTGTTCATTCTTCACCTTTTTTAATTCGGGCTTCGATCCATGAACAATTTCCCCTTTTCGTTCATACAAAGTCACATTTGTTTGGAAGTTTTTTACTACATTTCCATCTCCAACTCTTGTAAGAGTATTTCCAAAAACTTCATCCTCTTGTTCTTTTTGATAAGTATCAATAATGAACTTATCACTGCTTAAATAATATTTCCCATCTGTCCCTGGGATAACACTTGTTTCACCGTCACGAATCCAAAGCATTTCGTCTATGTACATTCCTGGAACAAATCTCAACATCCCACCCATAAGGAAGATAATAAGGCCGACATGATTTACATAAGGTCCCCATCTTGAAAATCGATTTTTTTCAGCTAAAATATTACCATTTTCCTCCGATACATTATAACGTTTTCCTTTTAATTTAGATTTTAGCAACGTCAATTGCTCATTAATGTTCTCTGTCACAATGGTTTCACTTAAAAGGCGCTGTCTGCGCATGAAACTTTCATGCCGTGTAATCCCTTGTTTTTTCAAAGCCCGATATAGTGGAATAAACCGGTCTAAACTTGCAATAACAAGTGATATACCGAGAGCTGCAATTAATAAAAAATACCACCATGAACCATAAAGATTGTGAAAACCTAATTCAAAATACATTTGACCAAGAAATCCATATTTTTCCTTATAGAACTCTTGTGGAACAACGGTTGGAGGAATATACATCTCTTGAGGGAAAATTGTTCCAATTGCAGATGCAATTAAAAGAAGAACAATTATCCAAACTCCCACTTTAACGGATGGAAAAAAGTTCCAAATTTTATCAATAATTGATTTTTTATACGTTTGTGAGCGTCTGGCACCTCCATCATATCTCATATCCAGTAGAGTATTTGAACCTTCTCCTCTGTTATCACTGATAGTTCGTCCACAAGATTCACAAAGAACCGTTCCATATGGAATGGAATAACCACATTCACATTTGACAAGTTCCATTCTAAAAGCGCCTAACCAATATTAATTATTTTTATAATATAGAATGGTAGAGTGACAAAGATTAAACAGGAATTACTTGTGAAAACATATTTATTAAAACTCCCCCTTTTTTTATTTGAATCTTGACATAATTCCCTATTAATTTTAATCTAGAAACACAAAATACTCAAATAATTATTTGAATGTTTTAAAGATATTATGCGAGGGGGTAAATAATAGGAACTCTATATTATAATGTTGAGGTGAAAAATCTTGTACTGGATTGCTCTTATCACACTAGCAATTGACCAACTTGCTAAATATATGACCAGAAACTTTATGGAATATGGTGAAACCATTCCTATTATTAATAACTTTTTCCATCTAACCTCCCATCGTAATCCAGGAGCTGCATGGGGAATTTTTTCGGGACAAAAATTCTTTCTAATCAGCATAGCTTTTATTGCCATTATTGCAATGATCTTTTATTCCCGAAAAGTAACGGATAAACTAACACGATTAGCCATTGGTTTTTTTATTGGTGGTGCCGCTGGCAATGTAACAGATCGATTAATCTTCGGAGAAGTAACTGATATGTTTGATATCCGATTTATAAATTACCCCATTTTCAACACAGCAGATGTCTTCCTTATTAGTGGGGTATTCTTATTACTAATAGGTACTTTTAGAGAAGCAAAAACGGAGAGAAATCAATCCAATTAGACCCAACCACTAAATAAACTCAATAATCTTTTTCAAAAATTTAAAGTCCCTTTGGAATCTCCAAAGGGACTTTTTTGAATAAACTAGCCTACTTGACCAAATTCAAAATGGCATTTAAAGTTTCATTCTCAACCATGATATATATACCTAATCCAATAAATACAATAGGGATAATCCATCTTCCGAATTTTTCTAATACTTCAGATACATGTCTGAAAGCTGCCAATCGATTACCTATGAAACACCAGACTGCCACCATTATGAAAAAGATAACAACAGTGATCCACAATTCACTTGAATTTAGAGTAGAAAAGTAAGGTACATAGATTCCAATGTTATCCCCACCATTAGCAAATGTAATAAAAGCGACACTCAAGAATAATTTATTAAATTTTCCAGAATTCAAACTAGATAGGATTGCTCCTTCATCCTCATCTTCACCCATAATAAAAAGTTTAATTCCTAGATAGATTGGAATTAAACCAAGTAAACCAACCCATTGCTCAGGTATTATCATAAGACCGAAATTACCTAACAGACTAACCAAAACTAATAAGGCAAAACCTAAATATTGACCAATGACTATATCTCTAGGGTAGATTAGTTTAGTTTTTGTGTGCATGTTAACCTTCCTACTGTCATTTGCTTTAGCCTGTGCATTTGCCTGAGAGAACAGAAGCATTAAAACAAAAATGTCATCAATATTGGTTACTATGAAAGCACCAATTGCAGATATAACGACTATTGCCATTTTTATCAACTCCACTATGATTTCAATAAAATATTAGTACATGCAATATAATTTACATTTTTTAAAATTGAATAAACAAAATATGTTCTGGATAGTGCACATGAAAAGATAACTGGTTCAATATCAAGTGAAGAGCAAAATACAGTAAAATTCCAACAAAAAAGAAGAGAATAATGGGTCTATCTCCCATCGCATTTACAATAGGTAACAAATCAACTGTAACTATGTATAGAAATATACCTGATGTAATGGAAAGAGCGATAGCAAGGATACTGCTATCAACAGTGAAAAATTGAGTTAAAAACAAGGAAGCTATCGCACCTGCTATCGTTGATACACCCAATAAGAATGATGCTCCTATTGCCTTCTTCTTGCTTTTTAAACTGGCAAATACAATTGAAGAAATCGTCAAACCATCCGGAATTTTGTTTAGTAATACAGCAATTAATACAACAAATCGTATTCTCTCATCTAATTTGAAACTGGCAACAATAGAAACACCATCAAAAAACGTGTGAACCAACATACCCACTAAAGCACTAAGGGTTGTCCTTTGAGAATGAGAATGTGTATGAGTCTCTTCTCCGAAATGAAAATGGGGTGCAAGAAACTGTTGGAACAAAAAGATCAATCCAAATCCTATAACAATATATATGGCACTGGATTCATGAATTTCCAATGCTTCTGGTATTAAATCCATAACAGCAATTGTAAAAAGTATTCCAGCACTCAAAGCCATTAAGCCGTTTAAGCCTCTCCTAGACCAATTTATTTTAAGGAAAATCACAAGGCCACCCAAGATATTAGCCAAAGCAGCGGCAATAACGTAAAACAGTATGGTCATTGATTCCCTCTCCCGTAAATTTAACAGATCAGACCTGCACTAATGAAAAATGTAGGTCAACCTGCGTGTTCACTATTACTTTTTATTTAACATGTGAATGGCATGTCCCATAATACCCTCTGTCGCCTCCATCAGTGGCTCAGGCAGTGTAGGATGAGCATGTATGGTAAGACTAAGATCTTCGGCTGTTGCCCCTGCCTCAATCGCAAAAACCGCTTCAGAAAGGAGTGATGATACTTCTGGACCTACCATCTGTACCCCCAACACCATTTTTGTTTTCTTTTCAGCTACAACTTGTACAAAGCCATCCGCGTCCGACACAGATAATGCTCTGCCATTCGCTTGGAATGGAAAGCGACTAGTAACTGTTTCGAATCCTTGTTCTTTTGCCTCCTTTTCCGTTAAACCTGTATAGGCCACTTCAGGTTCGCTAAAAATAACAAAAGGCATGGCTCGAAAATCAATTACACTATTTTGACCACTTATTACTTCAGCAGCTATCTTCCCTTCGTAACTAGCTTTATGAGCAAGGAGATAACCACCGGCACAATCCCCTATTGCATATACATGTTCGATGTTTGTTTGACATTTGTCATTTATCTTAATAAACCCTCGTTGATCTACACTACTCCGATATTGTCTAAACCAACTTTTGCTGTATTTGGTTTTCTTCCTATAGAAACTAAGCAATAATCTCCTTTAAATATTTCTTCTTTTCCATTTAATTGAACATGGACATTTACTTCATCACCAGTATTTTCTCCGCCTTGGACGAAAGCGTTAGTTATGACGGTGATGTCCAATTCCTTTAAATGACGTTTTACTACATTAGTTAATAAAGGATCTGTACCTGGAAGAATGGTGTCTGACCCCTCAAGGATGGTCACTTTAGCCCCGAATTTGGCATAAGCAGTACCCAACTCCAAACCGATATAGCCTCCACCTACTACAACTAAATGTTTTGGTACTTCTTGAAGCATTAATGCCTCAGTTGAAGAGATGATTCTTTTTTTATCAAATGGCATACTTTTTAACTCCGTAGGTAAGGACCCTATAGCAAGGATTAAATCTTTGTAAGAATATACATGTTCTTCGTTATCTATCCTGACTTTTGCGGTATGGGATTCAGTGAGATAGGCCTCCCCACTAATCACCTCCACTCCATTGCCTTTTAGCAGGGTACGAACCCCATTCGTCAGCTTGTTCACTATCCCGTCTTTCCACTTCACTACTTCCGGCATATCAACTTTAATTTCACCAGAAACTTTTATGCCCATTTCACTCGCATGTTTAATGTGTTTTACTCGTTCAGATGCACTAATAAGAGCGTTCGATGGTATACATCCACGGTTAAGGCAAACCCCTCCTAGTTCCGCTTTGTCCACTAGAACTACTTGTTTTCCCAGCTGAGCGGCAGTATGGCGGCTACGTATCCTCCAGATCCTGCACCTATAATTAATAAATCAACATCTTTTTTAACAGCTACAGTCATTTCAGCTTCCTCCTTCGGTGATTGAAAAGAATTATAGTTAAAGATAAAATCACATGACACCGTTATGTAATATAAATACTGATGTTTTACTTATACCCAACCTTTACATCTTTATTAGAATTGATTTAATTTATTTTTTTAATACAATCATTGCAAGAAAAGGGCTTTCCACTTTGTCTGGAAAGCCACTATTGTCTTTATTCTTTCACTCGCATAAGTCGTAATCCATTTAGCGCTACCAAAAGGGTTGCTCCCATATCAGAAAGAATGGCGATCCAAAGAGTTAACCAACCCGGAATGACTAGTAACAACGCAATTAATTTAATAGCGATTGCAAAGGTAATGTTAGCCTTGATGATATTTAAAGATTTACGGCTTAGTTTCACAGTAAATGGAAGTTTTCTTAAATCATCTCCCATTAGTGCAACGTCTGCCGTTTCCAACGCTGTATCTGTACCAGCCCCACCCATAGCAATCCCAACTGTAGAAGCTGCCAACGCCGGAGCGTCATTGACACCATCTCCAACCATCCCTACGTTACCGTACTCAGATCTCATTTGTTTAATATAATTTAATTTGTCCTCAGGCATCAGTTCAGCCTGAATTTCTGATACTCCAACCTGCCCTCCGATAGCATTAGCAGTACCTTTGTTGTCACCTGTAAGCATAATTGTTTTTTTGATCCCAAGTTGATGTAGCTTTTGAATAATTTCTTTACTTGATTCACGTACTTCATCAGCTACCGCTATAACAGCGAGTATTTCTTTATCAGTTCCAACTACAATCGCTGTTTTTCCTTGATTTTGTAGAGTTGTTACATTTTGCTCTAAGTTCTTATCGAAATTAGAAGTTGCTAATTCCTTAAAGAGTTTCGGGTTACCAATATAATAAGTCATCCCGTTTACAATTCCTTTGATACCCTTACCCGTAATAGAAGAGAAGTCTTCTACTACAATATCAGAATAACTAATGTTCTCCTCTTCAGCTTTTTTCATGATCGCAGAGGCAAGTGGATGTTGAGAACGATACTCTAATGCAGTAATGATAGAAAGTATTTCTTTTTCATTTACCTGTTTATTTACCACATTAAAATCAGTTACTACTGGAACACCTTTTGTTAAGGTACCTGTTTTATCGAATGCAATGGCTTTTAAGGCACCCATTTCTTCTAAATAAACACCTCCTTTTATTAGTACACCTTTTTTCGCTGCATTCCCAATCGCTGAAACAATAGAAATCGGAGTTGAAATAACTAACGCGCAAGGACAACCAACTACAAGAACAGCTAAACCTTGATAAATCCATGTTTCCCAACTACCATCAAAGAACAAAGGAGGGACTATCGCAACTAATGCTGCAATGACCATGATGATCGGTGTGTAATATTTCGCAAATTTATCCACAAATGCTTGCGAAGGAGCGCGTTCACCTTGTGCTTCCTCTACCAGATGAATAATTTTAGAAATGGTTGTATCTTCTACAAGTTTGGTTATTTTTACTTCAAGTAATCCTTCTTCATTTAGAGTACCTGCAAAAACATCATCATCAACGGTTTTGGCAACAGGGACGGATTCACCTGTAATCGCTGCTTGATTAACTGCAGAGTACCCACTTACAACCAAACCATCCATAGCAATCTTTTGACCAGGTTTGACGATCATAATATCTCCAACCACAATATCATCCACATGGATCATACTTTCTTTTCCATTCCGTCTAACAAGGGCTTCCTTTGGAGCGATATCCATTAACGAACGAATCGATTGTCTGGCTTTATCCATAGAGAAGCGTTCAAGAGCCTCACTGATCGCAAATAATATGACAACAATGGCAACTTCTGCCCACTCTCCTATAATCGCACCACCTATAACTGCTACTGTCATCAGGGTTTTCATGTCAAATTCAAAGCGTAATAAGTTTTGTAAACCAACTTTGAAGAGCTGTAATCCTCCGATTAACATGGATGCTACAAATAATAATGCAGTTACAATGTTCTCATCCCCATTTACATTTGCGGAAAGGTAACCAAAGACAACGAATAAGGCTGAATAGAGCAAAGTACTATGTTTTTTATAGAAAGGGACTTTCTCTTCTTTAACCTCTTTTTCCTCTCTCCCCCTTTCTGAAGATGGTCCTACAGTTTTCTCCGATGTCACTTTAAGATTCTCAAATGCACCTGCTTTTTCTAATTCTTCAATCGTTGTTTCCCCGTAAACGGAAATTTTTGATGCGCCAAAATTTACTTTTGCATCCTGAACTCCCGGAAGTTTTTTAACATTATTTTCAAACTTCCCTGCACAATTTGCGCATGTAAATCCCTGAACGCGGTACACATTTTTTTCATTCTCTAATGCTTTTGCTTTAGACATTTTTCACAGCCTCCTTCTGATGTGCAAATGCAACTTGTACTAGTTGCTTTACATGATCATGATCATCATCCAATGTATAATAAACTAACTTTCCTTTTTTGCGATACCTTGCTAATCCAAGATTATTAAGTAACCTCAAATGATGAGATGTTGCAGCATTTGTAGCACCCACAATATTGGCTACATCACATACACATAATTCATCTTCTAATGAAAGAGCAAATGCAATCTTAATCCGCGTATCATCAGACAAAGCTTTAAAAATTTTAGCTACGTCCAATGAATTTTGTTGGATTAATACATTTCTTACTCTATTGACTTTTTCTTCATCTATACAGGTAACTTCACATCCATCATTTTTCAAGTTTATCACCTCTTTTCAATCAAACATCTATTTGAATATTATTTTAAGTCACAACAAACAAATAGTCAAATATATATTTGATTGTTATTTAATTACGATTGTAAGTTGCTACTAATGGCAAAAAGAAGTTCAACAATTGAAAAAGCCCGATTCTCTCTTTGTTAAAGAAAAACGGACTTTGTCTTTTCAACTCTCTCATTAATATTAGCACGTCTGGCGAGCTTAATAAGGTTATCATTCGAATAATGTAGTGTAATTATATCTTTCGCTTTACACTCTTTAGCACTATTTTGCTATGGGGAATACTAGGAATTCTCACCATACTGTAACTTAAATCCTGGTCAGGAACCTCGTATTCCAATCGATTAGCTAGGTAATCAAGACTCACTTTCATGACTTCAATGGTCACCCACTCTCCAGCACAGCGATGACCTAATGAATAATCACCCCCACCCTGTGGTATGAAGCTAAAGGGGCTATCATCCCAATCCGCGAACCGCTCAGGATTAAATTTTTCAGGATTTCCCCATACTTCCGGGTCATGATTAGTGGCATAAAGATCGAGCAATGTTAAAGTATCTTTTTCAAATTTATAGCCGCCCCAAGTGAAGTCTTTTTTTACCCGCGCCCCTACAAACGGAAAAAACGGATAAAAACGTCGAACTTCCTGTACAATCATCTGAGCATATTTACCATCATCAGATTTAAGTTTCTCCCTTTCTTCTGGATAATGGTATACTGCTAATGCAATGAAATTTATGAATATAGCAATTGCAACAATGGGTCTCAAGATATTAATTACTTCCACAGCAGCGATCTCCGTATTCAGAAGATTCCCATCCAAATCACGATGCCAGGAAAATCTGTGTAACGCCGTATCTTCTGGAGGAGTTACTTTTCCATCACGAACCTTTTCGATTAGTTCACCTACCCACTTTTCTACCTGATTCCGTGCATTTCTCCCTAGCCAGTGAGCTGGACCAACTTCAGCTGCCGACTCAAACATCGCCCCCAAGTCTCTTGTCCATCTGTTTACTTCGTCTTCTTGAATCGGGACACCAGCCCATTGGCAGGCGACTCTGTACATAATTCCCTTCGCTTCTTCGTAAAGAATAACCTTATCCATCTGTTCCCATTTATCTAGTGTTTTCTCCCACTGGTGCTTTGTTATATCTTTGAGTTTATTAAGTCCTTCAGGAGACATGATAGACATAAACATTTCCTTGCGATGTTGATGGGACTTTCCATCTAAAGCCTGAACACCATTCTTTCCAAACAACGTTAGCACTACACGGTTGGGTGCAGCATCTTCCCTCATGAATTTTTCATTGTCATAAAAAACTTGCGCAGCATCTTTTCCTACCATACAGATTGCTTTTTTCCCAAGCAATCTGGTCTCAAAAATATTAGAATTGAAACTTTGACACCTGTTTGAAATGTACAAGTAACCTTCTCTAATAAGACTTAAGCTATGATCTATTCCTTCTTCTCGAGGCATTTGATTCGTATCTGACATTTTACTCAACTCCTTTTTCATCAGGATGAGTTTATTTTTTGTAACTTTTTATTTTTTACTCGGTGTTCGTCCTGTATGTATCATTTGGTTAGCAGTAATTTTCTTCTAACGAGAATATCAGTTTGCTATTGGTCAGGTAGGTATAATCTTTATGGATAAGTTAAATGGCTAATGTCCGTTGTTAATTTTAAAATTCATATTCGAGCATATTTTTGCATATAAAGACACCCCATAAAGTCAATGTTTGCCCAATATTGGGGGAACATTAACTTTATGGGGTGCTGTCTGTTTATTCTTTATTATCGAAAGAAAGATTGGTAAAGGAGAAATATATTTAGTGCAATGATAACAAAAGACAAGACCCATGCTGTAATTGTCGTAATCTTTTTATTAACTAAACCACCCATTAGTTTATGATTGCTTGTAAATAGAACTAATGGAACCAACGCAAATGCAATTCCAAATGATAGAATAACCTGACTCATTACAAGCGCTTTTGTTGGATTAATTCCCATTGCAATGATGATAAGTGGGAGTGTAACGGTTATTAGGCGTCTTAAGTATAATGGAATTCTTCTCCTTATAAACCCTTGCATAATAACATCACCAGACATGGTACCAACCGTGGAACTTGATAAACCTGCTGTAAGCAAACCGATACCGAACAAAATAGCTGCAAAAGGACCAATTAAGATCCCCAGCTGTTCAAAAGCTACTTCTAAATCCTGAACAATTAATCCATTTTCAAAGAACATAGATGCAGCTATTATTAACATGCTTGCATTGATAGCCCCTGCAATTACCATTGCAATTATAATATCAATAAACTCGAAACGGAAAATCATTTTACGCTCCTCTTCATTTCTACCAATAACCCGTCGTTGCGTAAGTGCCGAGTGTAAATAAATAGCATGTGGCATAACTGTTGCTCCGAGAATTCCAGCAGCAAGTAGGACGCTGTTTACGTCTTCAAATTTTGGAATAAATAATCCAGTCAAAAAAGGGCCGATTTCTGGCTTTGCATAAAATACCTGAATTCCAAAAGCAATAACAACAATAAAAACAAGCCCCGCAATACCCGCCTCTAAAGATCTTACACCTCTTCTTTGTAGTTCAAGGATTGCAAAAGAACCAATTGCCGCTATTATCGCTGATGGAAGGAGAGGAATTCCAAACAGCAAATATAATCCAAGCGCAGCACCTATAAATTCTGCAAGATCCGTTGCCATTACGACTAGCTCGCCTTGTATCCAGAGTCCAAAGGACACGGGCTTCGGAAATTGTTCTCTAGCTACTTCGGGTAAGTTCTTACCTGTTGCAATACCGAGTTTCGCAGACATGGATTGAATCAACACGGCCATTAGGTTTGAGAATAACACGACCCAAAGCAACATGTATCCATATTGGGATCCCGAAGCAATATTTGTTGCAAAATTACCTGGGTCAATATAGGCTACTGCTGCTATAAATGCAGGTCCTAGAAACGGTAATAACCTTCTGAATCCATGAGTCCTGCCACTTAAAGCATCTTGAGCTGTCTTTGCCAATACCTGCTGTTTCACTGTATTAGATTTCACCTTGATGCACCTCTCTTTTGCGTAACTACTATCTTTTTTGTCCAACATAAAAATGTTTCCTTCGACCAAATTATATGCTCCTACTCCATTATGTGCAACTATTATTAAACTTTAAATGTAAAAAGATATTGAAAATTCAGGACTTTTATTGAAGATTATGTTGAACTAACTTATTAAATAGAAACAAAAGAGTTATGCTTTCGTTGCTGATTTTGCAGAAAGTATTGGTGTTATTAACCTATTCCTTACTCAGTTATCAAAAAAAAGACTTCTTTGACCACTGGAAATTTATGTAACACTCGCTTATGTTTTATTAAATAATAAAAACACTAATACTATTAAAATAAGGGAATACAAAAATAGAGGTGAAAAACGAAATGATTAAAAAGAGGTGGAAGAAAAGATTTCAAAGAACAGAAATAACTCAAGCCCCTCTCATATATGAGTTGGGGCTTTATTATTGTATATCATACGGAGAATCTAGATACAGTTAAAGATGAAAAATAGATTTATCCATTCTTGGATAAAAAATACATTTCAAAAAGTTTTTAAAGTTTCATATAAACTCTAGGATTATTTAAAACACCTAATAGTTAATCAATATCTTCCCAATAAAATTAATACTATTTCATTCTATGCGATATTTGCGCATGCTAAATAACTTTGTTTAGAAGCAGTGGCATTTATGGAATGTAAATTTATTTTCAAAACTAGTACCGAAGTAATTGCATACTGGGTGGAAAGATGTTATCTTGATGCTTTTGAGAAGACCCAAAATGGTTCTTCTTTAAAGATAAGTAAAATACATTTAATAACATGAACACAATGGATTGGCTCCTATAGAAAAAGCAGTATGCAGTTCAATTTTTCTTATCTGGTCATGGTTCGAAGATGGTGAAGCAGCCTTAGAATCAATGGTATTTACAGCCTAATTCTTTAGAAAAAGGGGCTTACAAAGATGAGAAAAGACAATCGAAATAACCAAAATAACTAAACAGAATTACAGGATTTAAGTAACCTA